>JAKZUG010000437.1:0-6519 GCA_047516705.1 Candidatus Poribacteria bacterium
CGGCTATGTCAAGGAACGGTAAAGTACTAACCGACACGCAAGACGCTTACGGACATCTGATTTCAGACCGCCATAACGGACGAGAAAACGTCGAAGTCGTGGAAAGAGAAGATGGGTTCATTGATACAAGCCAGCTGGGACCTCACAACTATTTCGCTGAACATGAGGACTGGGCTGAGCACCAAAAAGGTGCAATGGTATACACCACAGGACGGGTCTTAGATATTGGTTGCGGTGCAGGACGGCACTCTATCTATCTTCAGGAACAAGGACACGATGTCTTGGGCACTGATAATTCACCATTAGCGATTCAAATCTGCCAACGCCGGGGACTCAAAAATGCTGTTGTCACGTCTATCACGAAACTAAACTCAAAAATCGGGACGTTTGATACGATTCTCATGATGGGACACAATTTTGGACTCGTCGGCAACTATAAGAGAGCAAAGTGGCTATTGAGACGCTTCGCTGCCATGACAACGGATACAGCGAAGATCATCGCCGAAACAATGGACCCCTACCAAACAACGGAACTGGGGCACTTAGCTTACCATCAATTTAACCGAGAGAGGGGGAGGATGAGCGGGCAGTTGAAATTGCGGGTGCGATATAAACAATACGCCACACCGTGGTTTGACTATCTGTTTGTTTCAAAAGCGGAGATAGTAGACATCCTCAATGGGACACCGTGGCGAGTTGAACGCTACATCGATGCAGCCAATACACCGAGTTATGTTGCAATTCTAACCAAACATATACATACCTGATTTTAATAGTCTCGGTAGGCGCGTCGTTAGTGAGGTTGGAAACTATGCCCGTTAAGAACACTTTTGTTAGTAAGATTGGGAGCCTCACCGAAAGACGAGATATGTTATGACGCTTTTTAAATTTGCTTTTATCACGGACACACATCTCTATCTAAACGCACCTCAGAACTTCGCGGGTGGACTGCAGCAACAAAAAAACAGCCTCGCGCTCTATGAAAAGTTGGTCGAACAACTCAACGCGTTTGATCCAGCATTTGTGATTCACGGTGGAGACATCGTGTGCGGCGGCAAAAGTTTCGATATGTCGGCGGAAAAATATGAAGCGACACTTGATGCAGCACAAAAACTCGGGCAACGTATCAATGCACCCTGCTATTACATCCCCGGCAACCATGATCTGCATCCAGAGACCGGTTCTAAAGATGCCTACTTAGCACATTTCGGCATCAACGGCATGGGGTCCGTCAGTTTTGTTCATGAAAATATTCGGTTTATCCTTCTTGATTCACAGGAGGTACCAGAAGATCTGACGCATGGATATATTAGTACGAATCAATTGGCATGGGTAGAACGTGAATTGAAAAGGGCGCGAGATTACGATGAAGAGGTCTTCATCTTCTCTCACCAACTTCCCTTTCCAAGCGTAGAATTTCAGGGTATCGGTTCAAGAATCGGCAACTCCGCGGAAGTGCTTGAAATCACTTCACCTTTTGACAGACAGATTTTGGCATTCTTTTGTGGACATCTGCATCTCAACCGCGTTTTCAGGGAACAAGGTATGTTGTGTATCGTCTCCGCTGGTATTATCTGTTATCCGATGGTGTGGAAGCAAGTCCTAGTTTACCCAGATAGAGTTGAGGTGAATTCCGTGACTGTCGATCTGCCGGAAGTCCTCGCTGAATCGGAGGCGGTTCAACCCGATAACAATCCCTATCTATTAGGCAGAAATCGGGACCTAAATTTCAGCATCCCGCGGAATTCGGAACTTTCTATTGATGAGGCTTGAAACCTCGCACATTAACACACACTTTTGGTAGGCGGAAAAATGATTGAAGTCCAAAATATCACAAAAAACTACGGTCCCTTCCAAGCACTCAAAGACATCTCCTTTCAGGTAGACAAAGGACAAATCGTCGGTTTTCTCGGTCCCAACGGCGCAGGGAAAACCACAACGATGCGAATTCTCACCTGCTTTATGCCAGCGAGTAGCGGACGCGTTACTATTGCCGGATATGACGTTTTCAAGGAATCAAGAGAGGTTCGCAAACGCATCGGGTATCTCCCAGAAAACGTGCCGCTCTATCCAGAAATGACAGTAACGAAATACCTGAAGTACATGGCAAAAATCCGCAGCGTCCCTCGAGGCAGTATCAAAAGCCAGTTGGATAACGCGATTGAGGCGTGTGGACTCACCGAACGCAGGCACCAAATTATCGGGCAATTGTCCCGCGGTTTCCGTCAACGCGTAGGTTTAGCACAGGCACTTATCCATGAGCCGGATGTTTTAATCCTCGATGAACCCACCTCTGGGTTGGACCCACGGCAAATCGTCGAAATCCGAGAATTAATCAAGGCACTCGGTAAAGAGCGCACAATCCTATTCAGCACCCACATCTTACCTGAAGCAAGTATGACATGTGAACGGTTGATTATCATCAGCAGAGGTAAAATTACAGGGGATGTGCAGTTGGAAGGCGGTCGCGCCGTATCCAGTCAGAACAACGTATCTGTCAGCGATACGGAAAGCATGCCAGTGACACCCTTAACGCTCTCTCTTGAGGTAGCAGGTGCACCAGCCGACCACATCTCGGCTGCGCTTAGGGACATTCCAAACGTAATTCAGATCGAACAGACCGATACCAGCACAGATGACACCGCGACACTTCGTCTTCACTACACACCCACAACCGATATTCGGGCAGAAGTGGCAGAAACTATCGTCGGACGTGGATGGCGATTGCTTGAAATGCACACAACTGAAATGTCTCTGGAAAAACTATTCCTTTCCTTAACTGTATAGAGAACACTTCCGGCTACAAAACCGGTTCATAGCGATCGTTCCTTTTTTGGTAGTTTCGGTAAAAAATTGGCGGCTTTATAGAGCACGTCGCCTTTTTCAGTGATCTCAGGGAGAAATCAATCGTTATACGAGAGGCGATACGCTATATCTTCCGGTGAACGCACGAGCAAGTCCATACGGAAGCGGCGTGGGTTACGTTCTTGAGTCTCTATTTCCTGCCTGCGCGTCTCCAATTTCGGGACCGCCATCACCACCAGCAAATCGACATCGGAGTATTCCGAGGGCGTGCCGTACGCATGAAAACCGAAGAGAATAATTTGTAGCGGCGCGAATTCGTGTACGATGTCATCACATGTCGCTTGAATGTCTTGCCGAGTAACCATGTTCATTTCCTCTTCTGTTTCAGTGTGTTTATAACAGGGCACACCACGATGTAGGTAAACGTATAAGGCTAATTATGCCACACCGACGCTGCATATACAAGACAAATCTTAAAAATATTGATTTCTAAATGCATCTATCGTATAATCTCAATACTACACAATCATCTAACAGGGAGTCGCGATTGTCTTAAAAAGAACGCTTATGAAACTCGTTACCTTTCAAACCAAATTGACAGATACCACACCAAAGCTCGGCGCATGGATTACTGGCGACCAAATTGTTGACCTTACGTCAGTCGCTTCAGATATGCCCCAATTCTTTGAACAGAATTGTATCGCTGACGCACAAAAACATATTGACCAGACTGTCAATAGCGCGGATACATCCGACGGCATCTTCGCTATTGCTGATGTGCAGATGCTCGCGCCGTTCCCGCGCCCAGCAAGTCTACGAGATTTCGGCGTATTCAAAACTCACATGGATGCCGCCTCACGCATCACCGGTAAAGAGATCTCCGCAGAGTGGTTCAAACTACCGAACTATTACCGTGGCAGCACCAGTCCAGCATCCATCGCCGGACACGAAGCCGTTGTTACGTGGCCCAACTACACTGAAAAACTCGATTTTGAACTGGAGTGGGGGATCTACATCGGCAAAACTGGTAAAAACATCTCTATAGAAGAAGCTCCGGAATATATCGCAGGCTACACTGTTTACAATGACATAAGCGCACGTGATATCCAGTTTCGGCACATGACGCTTGCACTCGGTCCCGCCAAAGGAAAAGACTTTGATAACAGCAATATCATGGGACCCTGTCTCGTCACGCCAGATGAGATTGGCGATCCCTACAATCTCCGAATGATTGCCAGAGTCAACGGTGAGGTCTGGGCAGATGGAAATACATCAGATATGTATTACTCATTCGCTGAAATGATTTCGTTCGTCTCACAATCAGAAACGCTCTTTCCGGGCGAGTTTTTAGGTTCCGGCACGGTCGGAAACGGGTGCGGGTGGGAACTCGATCGCTGGATTCAACCGGGTGATGTCATTGAACTTGAGATTGAAAAGATCGGTATGCTCAGAAACCAAATTGGTGAACCAGAAGTGAACCCCGCAGAATGGACAGAAAAAGGGCTTTGAACAAAGTCAACCAATGAAAAAATATGAGACTTAAAGACAAAGTAGCCATCATTACAGGTGCCGCATCCGGCATCGGAAAAGCCACAGCGATCTTGTTCGCCGAACACGGCGCAAAGGTAGTTGTCGCCGACATTGATGAAAGTGGTGCGAACCAGACCGTTGCTGATATCCGCGATGCAGGCAATGCAGCTACCTACATCCAAACCGACGTGACAATTTCAGACGACACCCGGCGGATGGTCCAGGAAACCGTCAGTAGATATGGGAAACTGGATATTCTGTTGAGTAGTGCCGGCATCGCAATGCGACTTCCTGTTGCTGATTTGCCGGAAGCAGATTGGCAACGCTGCTTAGCTGTGAATCTCACCGGTGTCTACCTCTGCGCCAAGGCAGCGATCCCTGCCATGCATAAAAACGGCGGCGGCTCCATTATCAACATGTCCTCTATCTACGGGCTTGTCGGCGCGGACGTGCGGGCAGCGTATGTCGCCTCCAAAGGCGGTGTAACGAACCTCACCCGCGGGATGGCACTCGACTATGCGGAAGACAACATTCGGGTGAACTGTATCTGTCCCGGCTTCGTCGAGACACCGTTAGTTGCCGGGGTCATCAAAACGCCAGAGGAATATCAGGCCCTTGCGGACAAGCACCCGATGCGCCGACTTGCGCAACCTGAAGAGATTGCCTACGGTGCACTATACCTCGCCTCCGACGAATCCGCATTCGTGACAGGCATCGCCTTACCGATTGATGGTGGCTATACTGCAGGATAAAGACAACCATCTCACAAGTAGATTTTAGCAGTCTTTCACACACTGACCTCATCCGACCAATTGTTATCTATATAACAAGCCCTAATGCTCAGATTAAAACTCCGCGCTTTCTGAAATTATGCACCTTTTTCACCCCAAATTGTGTCATTAATAATTAGCATCTCCATTTCGTAGGAAAAGGATGCCGCAACAAGGATGCATGTATTATAGAATTCATCTCACAAAGGGAGCAAGTAAACTGAGGAACAGGCCCCAGAGCCACAATTGGACATTTATGAGATAGATCCTAAACAAGAGTCGCCTGAGATGAGGGAGGAAAAATGAATAGATTTTATGGAATTCTACTGATATGTGTTTTCTCAATCGGATGCGCAGCATTGACGACTGAACAAACGTATGTTCGCGTTGATGCCCCAGTAAAAGAAAAGTTTATCTTCTCTGGACGTGTGTACTCGATCCCAGAGACAAAAGAAATTCGGAAAATTGTCATACTTGGTGAAGGGATGGTTCAAAATATAGATATTTACGCGCGGGATGGTGAGTTCGGTTGGAAGGTCTTGAAAAGGATTAAAAACAGAGTTACTTTCCCGATTGAAATTACTATGGTTGCGAATACAGATGCTGTTCGGATTCTGCAAAAAACCCTGACAGGCGAAGGACAAATTCACACCGTTGAATTTTACACAGTTGCGTCAGGAAACCAGTAGTTTCCGTCCATCTTTTCGTCCCTTTTGACCCTGACGTGAAGATCCGGTATGACAACGTTTACAACCTTGAGAGGAGCTGCACAAAAATGGAAAGAATCATAGCAACGCTACTTTTCGGACTAATGTTAAGTGTATGGCATGTAACACATGGCACATAGGCAGACAAGATTGTTTTTGGGTGTTTTCCTGATGGGCAAGCGCATTCGGACATTTGTATGATCAACTCGGATGGCTCAGATTTGTGCAGGTTAACAGAGATACCCGAAAGGAAGGATTGGCCTGCCTGGTCACCCGATAAAAAAACGATTGCTTTCGGTAACGCCAATAAGCTTTGGCTCATGGATGCAGATGGAAACAATTTGACAGTTCTAAAAAGTAATTTCAGCTTTGATTTACGCTTAGCCTGGTCCCCGGATGGCAGAAAGATTGCTTATGGAGAAATTTTCGCTATTAACATCATAAATTTCTAAATTGACAATGAAACTCAGCAACGAGGCACAAATCAACGCGTAACTTTTTCTGATTCTCATTCTGAAGTGGCAAGTGTTACTTTGACTATTACCGCACTACAACCCTCTCAAATGGGATGCACAAGAGATGGAACAACACTTCAGAAAAGATGCGCTTAAAAAAGATGTTTCCTTTTCACTGGCAATAAATCGCCAGTACCCTCCTCTGTAGGAGCGAGTTGTGCTCGCGATTCCTATTGATTGCCAACATAAACA
>JAKZUG010000438.1:0-6752 GCA_047516705.1 Candidatus Poribacteria bacterium
GCAGAAGTCTACGCGTGTGATGATGCTCAACAAGCATTTGCACGTGACTTCGTGGCTGCATGGAACAAGGTCATGAATCTTGATCGCTTTGACCTCGTCTGACCTTGGCGAAGTAGAGGTAGTGGGAGCGTGGAACCCTCATGCTCCCACTGCCCTTGCTGGCGCGACCTATTAGCCACAGTGCAGCAAATATTAATGCTAAAAGGCTTAGAAAAAGTTTAAATTGCCTTATGCTTCAAGTCGCTTTGAAACATAGAGGCTGAGAAGCACTGAGATTGTGAATAGCATTAGCCCCCAACTCGGTTTAATCTGTGCTCCTCCAGGAAGACTTCTGATAGTTAGAACGAGTATAGAAACGACATAGACATCAAGCATGGAAAATCGTCCCCATTTGTGAACGAATTTTGGAAACCATCCGTTCGGATTGCTGCCGCTGAGAACACTATAGAACACACCCAGTTTCATGATTGGTAACACAACCGAGAAGAAAAAGATGATAATTCCGAGCAGGATATCCATGGCGGCACCTGTTTTGATTAACGCCCATATACTGCTCAGAATTGAATAGGTTGAAGGACCACGTATGACAAAAGCCATGATGAAACGCCGAATCGTTCCATCGCCTGGATCAATCCGCATGGCTGGCAGCATCAGACCGAAACCTAAACACACCACTGCGATGTTAACGAGCCATGTAAGTTTAATTTGTTCCTGATGTGTCATTATCTACATTAAGATTCACACCGAAAATTGAGCGGATCTGTTTCTCTACACTACTACCCAAAATTTAGAAAACGTCCTTGAATATCAGCTACAATATCCTTTTCAAACCCACCTTTGGGAAATTGTGGGTCATTAAGCCTAACAATAAGTGTATCCCTGACTGTTGTTTTACCAAACAGGTTAAATGTATTTTTCGCCTTTATGCGTCTTTCAATAGACTCTCCGGGAAAAAGGATTCTTTGCTGTGAGGTAAGAGGTGGCGTGAGGTAAAACCGAATATTTTTAAATTGCACCTCGAATATCCGCAGTTCAGTTTCGCCAATGTTAGTAATCACCAGGGGTATCCCATCAGAGAATAGGTTCGAGCGTTGTCTCTGAGTATTGACATCGATCTTAGCGTGAGCTCCGACAATATCTGCTGCGAATTGAATTGGAAGTGACATTCCGGATTTTTTGTCTTTAATCCGCAAACTACCGTTAAATCGTCCAGCATCTGTGGCAGCTTGTGGATTAAGAACAAACCCACAGCGTCCCGTTCCATTTCCCTCAGTATTACTCTTAACTTTCAGAAATCCATGCCGTGTTAATTCTTCAGGAATTTCAGCGGTACATTCAACGGGTTGACCATCGCTGCGCCTTACGCTTATGTCAGCGCGTTGGGGCTTGTCGAACAGAAAGACCTTGGGAAAATACAAAGCGGGCGGATCTGTAATTAAGTGGATCATCTGGCATTTCGCGATGAAGGGAATCACACGACGATTCGCAAGATAACAGTTCGTAACCAATGATGCATGGCATTGTTTACGATAGGCGTTTGAGGGTTTATTACTCAAAATCTCCACAAATGGCGCGACTTCCATTGTTTCAAATGCGGATTTGTTCTGAACGCATAAATCGCCTTCCGCAAAGTGAAGGACTGTGGATGGCTGGATTTCTCCCTTCAGTTCCCCTTTTCCAAGAATTTCAAGTGTAAAAGGAACGGTACCTGATTTTCCTTGTTCGACTTTTGGGAACGCCAATTCGCGGTTTCGGAGAAGGGGAACTGCTCCATTGGTCATGCCCATTATGAAAATAGGTTCACGGTGCGATCCGTTGGGCTCTTCTTCAGTTTCCATCTCAATCCACCCCAAATTAAGACCGGGTCGGAGATTTTCCGGTAAAAGCACTGTGGAAACCTCACTGCTTCTTTGGGCGGGGAGTACAACAGTATCGGGCTCAACTCTCATCCATTTCACCGAGGACCGAAGCTGCAATGTTACTTTTTGTTTTGATCTATTTCGGAGAGTGACCTTCTGCGTTCGTCTCGCTATTTGCATTCTGGAGGCTAAACCGTGTGCGCAACAGACTATCTCATGTAAACGGGTCGGATCCAGCCGCATTTCACCGTCAATTTCAGCGCGAAAAAGGTAAGTCCCGTCCGGAATGCTCAGGGTGGTATTGAAAAACTTCCGGTGTTGGTCTGGGTTCATGAAAAGCGTGCGTGGTGTCCATTGATTAAAATCTCCGATTAGGTAACCGATGCGGTTTTCTTCTGCCAATGGAAATTGGAAATCTAAATCCTCAAAAATCATAAAAGTTTGAGGGGTTTCCTGTGCGGGCACTACCTCAATCGGCAAAGGGTTGCTCTCCACAGAGAATTCTTCAACGTGGTGGATATTCGGTTGATTTTGATCTAATGTCAACACTGTTTCGCCAATGGTTCTATGCCACGCCCAAACCGGAATTTTCTTATCAGATACGACCAGTTCCCCAAAATTGCGTCCTTGTTTGAGTTTTTCAACATTCAGGGAGACTGGGAGATTAGTTGTGTCGTACGATTCAATATTGATTTCATGAGGGACTGTCAGCCATTCGGTGTCTGATGTAACCTTGCCTGAAAACTGGTGTGGACTGACATTGGCGATCAAAGCCTCCTGCCGGAAAGATTTTAGGTTAAGCCCACCTCTTTTTTGTCGTGGCATCACGGCACCCGGCCTCTGTAGATTTAATTCGTAATTGAGTTGGTATTGCTGCGAGCGAAGGATCGCATCGAAAGAGAATTCATCTTTTTGTGTAATTTCAAACCGTGTTGGTGTATTGTGTCTTAAATGCCAGATAAGAAAGAAATCAGAGGTTTTTGGTGTGTCATTTTCCCGACTATTGGTAAGTGAGACGTGCCAAACAGCGATTTCCCCGAAGTTGATATATTCTGGAACTGTTACTTTAGGAGCTTGATCTATAGGCGGACGGATACCTAACAACACTTTGCTGAACGCTTTTCTCTTAGAGTTAGAAATTAGTTCCAGTTCCGCGACATTTACAGTTGAAGGATCCGGCAGCTTCTTCAGGGCAAGCTTAAGCTCAATCTCTAAGGGTTCCGATGTTGCTGTTAGGACGACAGGTGTAGATTTCTCGCCTCTTTTCACCCACCCGCCAGACGCGCGCGGGATACGAATCCGCTCTACTTGTAGCGTCCCACCACCGACATTTGATACGGTAACCTTCGCGGATTGGATCGGATTATCGAATGTATCCACATAGAGGTTAGCATCGGTGTAAAGGTAGGGTTCCTCAATCGGTGCAACCTTGAAGGTAGGTTCAGCTGGTTTCGGTGCTGTGGGTAGATACAACGTGCGATGAATTTCTTTAAGATGATTAATCATAGAAGATGTTTCTTGGTGAGTTATTGATCAAGCGCGCTGTTTGAAGTCGTATCTATATCGTCATATTCAGATTCCCCATTCGGAAAATCGTCATCCCCGTCTCCTGTAATGAATCGGTACAATACATAAGCGATTGGCACACCAATACCTACCAATATAAAAAGCGTGGCAATCACTACACCGACAGGATTGGTCTTTTTAGAGGCATTTTGTTTTTCCGGTTTTGTTTTTTCAGGGTCTGATTTATCTGGTGTGGTTGATGGTGTTGTAGGTGTAGGTTCCGGTTTTGGCGTAGGTTGTACTGGCTCCGGTTTCGGTGTTACCTTAGGGGAAGGTGGTGCGGGACCAATTGTTGAAGGTGATAACGGGATAATACTATCTACAGTTTTACCTACAGAGGCGGGCAGCATACCTACAGTCCAACCTGTTCCAGTCGTTTCGCAGTAGTAATATTTCGTGCCTTGGTAGCTAAATGCTGTCCCTGTGAAATTACCGCTCACCCCCAGCGCGATGTGCCCGGGCGTAAATATCAGTGCAACCGATTCACCTAAACCACGTAAAATTGCAGCCATAAGGATTGTTGTATCTTCACAGTCTCCTCCACCTTCAATCAGTGTTTCAATAGCGTAACGCCGAAATTCATCATAACTGGTGGTTACGTCATCAAGCGTGTATGGCAATGATTGAACGAAACTTAAAACGAAATCAACGCGATTTCGCGGTGACCAATTTTTGTTTTCTTGAAAAATTCTCTGAAACTCGCGTGTGAGGTTGCCAATTGTCGTTCTACCCTCTTCAACTAATTTAGGAATATCATACCGCTCTTTACCGGAATATGAATTATATTTTTCCACGTTGATGGTCATGAGTATGGTATAAGATTTACCCTGAAAATTCCATATATACCGCCGTCCGATTGTCTGGCGTGTGTTGGGCGGACGGTGTTGGTTAATACCATCCAAAATCCGGACATCGCTGAGGGCATCTTCCGCAAACGCACTCGTATTGATAAATAGTCCGCTGAGAATTAGAGCAATAAGGAGTTTGATGGACATTGTATATTATTCCGCGCGAATTACCACCGGTTTTTGCACAATTTCACTATCTATTATCCATCTCAGACCGGGCAAAATAACCTCAGCGATGGTCCCAGGTTCAACACCGGTTTGCCGTGAACCTTGAATGTCATGCACACGCGCATCAGCTTTCGTTTTCCCTATCTCTATAGGAATTATTTCATAGCCTACAAGTTGTAATAATGTGTCTAAATGTTCAGACAGTTGTTCATACGGAACAAACCTTGCGACTCCATTGAAAAGTCGATCTTTGATGAATTGCGGGATGAATTGATCATACTTTGCAGTGTCTATCTCATATCCTTGTTCATTATTTGAAATAGTTTTCAATTTTTCTTTGATAGTTTGTTTCGCGTATACCAAGGTTTGAACAAGATCTGGATTCCTTACATAGGATTGATCTAACTCGTTTATCCACTTCTCAATATCGTGCACTATTGAATTTAAAATTATCGGTACTTTCTGACTTGGTGTTGGATTTTCAATGTCAACACTATCAATTGCTTTGTCAGCTTGGCTGACATTCTCCGTTTCTGTTACATGTTTCTGACTATCTCGAACATTAGTTTCTACTTCATGTTGATCATCAGTCGAAATTTGAACTTGTAAATTCTCCGTTTCTTTTTCATGTTCTGATTCCTCGCGTATTAATGGAGAAGGATCGTTTGCTTGTGCTATGTTGGAAATTGATGGTATGATTTCAACCTGCGGATATTTACTTATAGCGTCTATTTGATTGTCATTTACTAATTCCTTTAAGTCCAAAGGAGTATTTGAAATCTGTTTTTTTCCGTCCAGTAGACAATAAAACTTATGCCATTTCTCAAATCCTTTAGGTAACTTTTTGGTTTGTCTCTCTCCACTAAATAGCTGAACACATTCCCATAATACTGTGCCGCTACTTTTGGTTATCTGATAGTGAATCAAAATCCTTTCTTGGTGATGCCCACAGTTTTCTAGGATAAGTACTGCCTGGTCATTTTCCCATCCGATAGAGACAGAAATCGAACCCGTTGCCAACACTCTTCGCATTTCCGGACCTCACTGCTCACTCTCCGCGAATTACCGTCGGTTTCTGCACGATTTCACCATCAACTGCTCGTCGCAATCCGGGTAGAACGACCTCAACAATGGTACCGGGTTCAGCACTGGTTTGCTTTGATCCTTGAATGTCATGCATACGCGCGTCTGCTATTGTTTTTCCTATTTCAATGGGAACCACTTCATAACCGACAAATTGTAGAAACTGATTTAATTGCTCAGGTAGTTGATCAGATTGGACGAACCTTGCGACACCGTTGAAAAGTCGATCTTTGATAAATTGAGGGATGAACTGGTTATATTCTGCTTCGTCTATTGTACATCCAAGTTGGTATCCGAGAAGTATGCCTTTGAAACGTGATATATAAGCATTGCACTTATTCTGAATCTCATTATATTCTACATCTGTGCTCACATCGGTTTCCATATCCAGAGGTATTAGCAAAGGCGGTTCTATTCCACGGATTTCTTTTAGTTTATCTTTGATAGCCTGATTCGCATATCTTAACGTTTGAATAAGATCGGGATTCGCTGTGCCAGAGTGTTCTAAATCATTTTCCCATTCCTCTATATCGCGCGCTATCCAATTTAAAATCAGCAAGGCATTTTGACTTGGTGTCGAATTCTCGATATTAACCATATCAATTGGTTTTCCGTCTTTATAGGCGTTTGCCAAATTTTCCACCTGTTCTTGCGCTTCCTGGATTTCTCTTTCTGCCTCTTGTTGATAATCAATTAAGGTCTGTTCTTCTTCATCGTCAGTTTCTATGTTAGTTTTCAAATCCCCTAAAGCACTATTGATATTGTTTATGCGATCATTCGTTTTTTCTAAGTCGCTCTCGATTTTTTCCTGTTGGCTTAGAACTGAAAATTGTGTGGTTTCAATTTTCTTTAATCTGCTGGCAGTATCGTTACTAACTTGTTGAACTGATTGTAGAATTCTTGGTAAGTTTAACGAGTTTTTATGTATTGTTCGCCACTGTTGCACTACTTGATATATGAAATAAACAATGGCAGCCAGAACAACAAGAGCAACAAGGCTGATTAAGAGTATCCACAACAAAGATCCGAAAAAATCCGGTTCAGTGTCTGATTGTTCTACGATGCTTTGCGAATACGCAATTAAGGTTAACCCAAAAAGAACTAACGTTAGAAAAAACAGCTTATATATCGTATGGGACATAACACTTATTTTCATTTTGAACGTGAGTAGAAGCGATTTTCAAATCGCGAAGTTAGGAATCGGAATTCCCTTCTATAATCGCGACAT
>JAKZUG010000439.1:0-5360 GCA_047516705.1 Candidatus Poribacteria bacterium
TTCTGGGTGCCAGATCAGTATTAAGATGGAATTTACAAGGCAATGCTTATGTTTTTATTATAGGGACTTTATACGAGGAAAAAAGAATGCCGAATTTATGGAATCAGGAAGTCGAACAGAGTTTTTTTGAAAAAGCAATGCAGGGTTTTGCTTCACCAGAACAGTTGTTTTATCTCACTGACGATGATAGATTTCTTGCGTACTGGCCTAAAGGCTATAAAGGCAAAAAGTCAACGTTGCAAAGCAGAAATTCTCTCATCGGACAATTTACAGAAGCTTGGATGAATGAACTAATCCAAAATTGCGTGAAAGCCCAAAATCTGTTTGCAGTGCAAGGTGCGGTGTGTGAGGAAATTGAACTAACGGGCAAATCGCCAGCGGATGTAGTTATTGCGCGAAAGAAGAGCATTCATTTAAATCCAGAAGATATCGTGGTTATTTTTGAGGTGAAAATGTCTGTTGTTTGGAATTGGGAGTTGAAGAATAATGAATTAATATGTTTAGGCGATTACAAAACTCATCAAGGAAATCCGGGCCTTTTACGCTCTGATTCAATGTTAAAGGCAATTGGTAAAGCGATTAATATTCGAGTATCAAGCTATCACGCCTCTACTATTCCTATTATTGTGATTGGTAATACCCCGATTACAGATAGTTACTTGGGTAAGGTTGACCATTTGAAAACTGCTGGGATTACTCAGGGTTTTTGGTCAATAAATCCGAGACCTCTTGATGAGCAAAATACACTAAAAGCTACAAATGGAAAAGGATTTATGAGATTTGATACTTATGAATCGTTGCAACGCTCTGTAGTTGAATTGCTTGCGATGCCGATGAATTTCTTCTCCAGTATGAAAAGTAAAGAAGAACTTGGCAAACTTATTGAATCTGCTAATAACGCATCAACATATCAACAGAAGGCCGAAAGATTCCTCAAATCATTGCAGGATGGAAAATATGAATAAAAACAATTCGGGATCTCGAAAGGGTGGGACTCGGACCAGCGCGTTCGGGACCTCTGGGAGAATCAATCACGATGCCAGTGAATTTTATGGGAGCAAACTCTACGCTGATCAGGAATTCCCGGAACCGGATACATGGACAGAAAACCCTATCCCCGCTGAAAATCTCGATCGACTCTATTGTACATCCAGCACAGACATGTCTGCAATGCCGGATGCCAGTGTCCATTTGATGGTTACGTCCCCGCCGTATAATGCCAAAAAAGAGTATGATGAGGATCTGTCGCTTGTAGAATACAGAGAACTCCTCTATGCCGTCTTCGCAGAAACTTACAAAAAGTTGGTTACTGGTGGCAGGGCATGCATTAACATCGCCAATTTAGGTCGGAAACCCTATATCCCACTGCATAGTTACATCATAGAAGACATGTTAGCCATAGGCTACCACATGCGGGGTGAAATCATCTGGGACAAAGCCTCAAGTGCTGGCTCCTCAACGGCGTGGGGTAGTTGGTTATCGGCGGCGAACCCTGTACTGAGAGATGTTCATGAATACATTCTTGTCTTCTCTAAAGACTCCTTTTCACGGAAGCGAGACGGCAAAGAGAATTCAATCCGCAAAGAGGATTTCTTAGAATGGACGAAAAGTGTCTGGACCTTTCCCTCGGTCTCAGCAAAGCGCATCGGTCACCCCGCCCCCTTTCCTGAGGAGTTGCCACATCGGTTAATTCAGCTTTATACCTTTGTCGGTGATGTCGTCTTAGATCCGTTCTGTGGAAGCGGGACGACGTGTTTGAGTGCATTAAAAGCGCGACGACATTATATCGGTTACGATATTGAAGCGAAATATATTGAATTGGCAAACGAACGGATTAAGAAATACACTGACCAGCCCCGTCTATCAATATAGGCAAAATTACGCCAAAATGTAAGCTTTCCCTGCCTCTGTTCCAAATGCCACAACTGAATCGGACTGCTCAGCGTCAACCAATACGCCGTCACATATCACTGAAACAGCTGTTCTTGTTCGGACAGTGCAATCTTGACCCAATGTAGAATGCAGCCGCGCCTCGGTGAGTTGTCCATTTTCCCATGCCATATCCACGTCAAACCCGCCGCGTGCACGCAAGCCTTTGACGTGTCCAGTACCCCATGCTTTCGGAAGCGCAGGCAATAGGTGAATCTCACCCGCATGGCTATGTAGCAACATCTCTGCGATGCCGGAGACTCCCCCGAAATTGCCGTCAATCTGGAACGGTGGATGTGTATCAAACAGGTTCGTCAAGGTGCATTTTGCCAGAAGTGCTTGGAGATGGGTGTATGCCTCTTCGGCATCTTCGAGCCGCGCCCAGAAGTTAACGAGCCATGCGCGGCTCCAACCGGTGTGTCCGCCACCGTGTGCCAACCGGTATTCCAACGATTTCTTTGCCGCCGCTGCTAACTCCGGTGTGCCTTGCAGTGTAATCTGACAACTCGGGTGGAGTCCATACATGTGGGACATGTGTCGATGTCCGGGTTCCGGTTCATCGTAGTCGAACACCCATTCCTGCAACCGTCCTGTTTTCTCGCTAATCTGGAGCGGTGCGAGCCGTTCTAAAGCAGAGACCAACTCAGCACGAAATTCTGCATCTTCTCCGAGCGCATCAATGCAAGCGATGCAGTTGGTGAAGAGTTCATGTATAATTTCGAGATCTATTGTTGCGGCATAGGTGAAAAGGGAGCGTGTGCCATCAGGCTTCAGAAAACTATTTTCGGGTGAGTGCGACGGATTCGTGACGAGTTTTCCAGCAAAAGGCGTGCCTTCCGGTGCTTCAATCAGGAAGTCGAGCATGAAACGGGCAGCACCTTTCATCAACGGGTAGCCTTGTGTAATAAGAAAATCCTGATCACCACCGAAGAGGTAGTGCTCCCATACGTGTCCACATAACCATGCAGCACCCACGGGCGAGATACCCCAAATACCGTCAGCAGGCGTTGTGAAACCCCAAACGTCGGAGAGATGGTGGACGACCCAGCCATCAGCGCCATAATGGATTTTTGCTGTCCGGTTCCCCGGTTCAACGAGTGTGTCCATGTAATCAAACAACGGGATATGGCACTCCGGAAGGTTACAGATTTCGGGGACCCAATAGTTCATCTGGAGGTTGATATTGGTGTGGAAATCGCTGTTCCAAGGTGCGTTCATGTGCTCGTTCCAGATGCCTTGCAGATTTGCGGGTAGGCACCCGGGTCGGGAACTTCCCATTAGCAGATAGCGTCCATACTGGAAGTAAAGCGCGATGAGTCCTGGATCTGATGCACCCGCTTTTACTGCATTTAACCGTTCATCGGTAGGGAGGTTTACCGCCTCCGTAGAACCGAGGTCTAAGTCAACCCTTTGAAAGAGGGATTGATGCTCAGCAACGTGATCAGCACGAATAGCTGCATAAGGTTTTGTATCAATATTTGTCAGATAATCTTCACAAAGTGCGTGTGGGTTTCCGCTTGTATCCGTCTGATGGACGTAACTCGTCGCAGCGGAAAGAAAAAACGTGGCAGCATCCGCGTCACTGATAGACAGACTGTCTCCTTTTGATTCAACTTTTCCGCCTTCAGTATGCACTTGTAGATAAGCGGAAAACCGCACGCCGTCGTCGCCACACTGCCCGTCAAGCCGGAGGATATTGGCGGCAATTGCTTCAACGGTGGCATCTTGCTCACGTGTCATCGTCATATCAAAAGCGATTTGTCCAATCGCGTCAGATTCGATTCTGATAACGATGAGGTCGTCTACGGCTGTCGCAAAGACTTCTCTTGTGAAATTGACATCGCCGCAGCGATAGGTTGTTTTTGCAATGCCGGTGTTTAAATCAAGTTCCCGTCGGTAATGCGTTGCGCCATTGTGTGAAAATTCCAGAAACAGATCTCCCAAAGACTGGTAAGATTTGATGCGTTCTGGCACTCCGAGCATCGTTTCACCGGCAAGTTTTGTTGCTTCTTCGTTTTTATCCTCGAAGAGGAGTTGTTGCACCTTCGGGAGTGCTTCCAAAGCCTTTGGATTATTGGTATCTCGGGGACCGCCATCCCAAAGGGTTTCTTCGTTGAGCTGAATGCGTTCGCGTTTTACACCGCCGAACACCATCGCACCGAGTCTCCCATTTCCGAGGGGTAGTGCGTCTGTCCATGCTTCGGCTGGTTTCTGATACCATAAAACAAGATTATTTGTGTTTATCATTCATAGCGTCTCCGCTTATTTTTAGAATCTGTCTATTTTGTCACTATGCCGGCGTGACATCCTTGCCCCTTGAACAGGGAGGTGCTTACCATGACCACCCTTTTCGCTCTCGGTGATCGCATAGCACCTTTACTGTTTCATGGGCTTTCTTTTCTGCTGCGATGTGCAGAGGGGTATGACTGTTGTTGTTCGCTGCGCTGGTATCTGCGCCGTTTTCTAAGAGGACTACCGCTGTCTCATGTGCATTGTGCTCTGCTGCGATGTGCAAAGGTGTATCGCCATTTTTGTCTTTTGCATTGACATTTGCACCGCTTTCTAACAATACTATTGCTACTTCGGAGGTATCGTCTTCTGCTGCGATGTGCAGAGGCGTAAGACCTTTATTATTCGCTGCGTTGGTATCAGCACCGTTTTCGATTAGGATTTCCGCTGTTTTATAAGCGTTACGCCATGCTGCCCAGTGCAGAAGGGTATAACCAGATTTGTCCCTTGGGTTGATATTTGCGTTGCTTTCGAGCGATACGCCCTCAGCCTCATAGACATTGCGCCATGCTGCCCAGTGCAGCGGCGTATCACCATCTTCGTTCCTCGCGTTAACATCTGCTCCACTTTTCATCAACACCGCTGCTGTTTCGTGTCCATTATTCCACGCTGCCCAGTGTAACGGAGTAAAGTTCTTATCATTCGTTGCGTTGACATCGGCTCTATTTTCTACTAACACTGATGCTGCTTCATAAGCATTGTGCCACGCTGCCCAGTGCAAAGGTGGATAGCCATATTTGTCTTCTGCGTTGACATCGGCCCCATTTTCTACCAATGCTGCTACTGCTTCATAGGCGTTGTCCCGTGCGGCATCATGGAGAGTGGTATAGCCGTGTTTTTGCACTCGTTTAATTGTATTGTTGATATTTTTTTTCTGGAAATTGGTGAGTGTGCCAAGAGTGTCGTCAGATTCTGATGCCTCGGGTCCGTTTTGTTGCTGCTTCAAAATAGTACTCTCCTTTTTATGTCGGATGTTTCGCTTAAGTATAACATATATTGATACAATTGCTCAAGCGGTTTGAAATCCATACATCTTCAAGAACGGGGCAGGGTGCAACCTCGCCAATGAGAACTAACTCCACAGGATCGGGCAAACGGATTGATTGTGTTCATCGTTGCCAAGTCACACTTCCTGCCTTCTG
>JAKZUG010000440.1:0-2625 GCA_047516705.1 Candidatus Poribacteria bacterium
AACGTGAGTTCGACTAAACAGAACAGATGCGTTCACGGTTCATCAGAAGCATGAAATCACTCAAACACAAGTCAAACCCATCGTATTCTCACACCTTCAGCGTTGGAACCTGTTGGGTTTCGCTATGTTTATCTTCAGAAATCAGTTATTGGAACGCTGAATCCTCTGTCCTCTGTACAACTGAAGGCTTTTGGTCTTTTACCGCTCTACCCAACCTACGTATACACTTGTATTTTTATTATCGAACTCACGTTAATTTGAATCTCTTTCATTGATTACCCAGCGGTAACCAATTTTTGGCTTTGGAAAATTGACGCGTAAGCCCTATGTCTGTTGTGAAGGTATTTCTTGAACTACAGGAATGACGTAGCTGCGGATTGTCAAACCGTCTATTGTTTCTGTCTCTACGCGTGTTTCTGGTTTCGAGCGATGGTCGAAAACGAGGTAGTATCCCGCTATGGCTCTTTCCAGTTTAAGATATGCAGCGAGTTGGGCTTTTCCTGCTTGATAGCGGACATCTCCGCCCCAGATTTTTGTTTCGACGACGTATTTTCGGTGATTATGCCGAATCAGGATGTCCATCCGACCGCGTCCTGTTTGTACCTCAAGATACATTGTTCCGCCCACACTCTGGACAAACTGTTCAAGGTAGGCAAAGAGGAGGTGCTGTCCAACGTATTCTTGTGGTGTCTCTGGTACTTGAAGAATTTTGAAGCCGGCACGTGCAATAAAGTCGCGGAAGTTATCAAGGAGTGCTTCCATTTGGATATGTCCGTCCGGTGCGAGATAATCCTGAAAACCTGCGTGATTGTCATCAGGAAAGTACTCTTTTTCTAACCCGTTCACTGCAGGTTTGAATGCTTGCATGATACAATAGTGATAAATGGGGTTGATGATTTCACATCGACCGTCAGCACCTTTCGCGATTACGCCGTAAGTGGCGAGTTCACTCATGAGTTCATTGTAAGGATTAAACGCTACTCCCTCATCATAGGAAGCAATTTTCATAAGGAGTGCTTCAAACTGTCTATCCTTACGGATATTCGTCACCAGATGCTCAACATTCGTGTTTCGTTCACCGAGGAGTTGTTTATGTGCCTCTGAGAAGTGTTCCATTGTAATCGGTTCGGTTTTCGGAATGTTCATCTCTTCGGTAAGAATCTGCGCGAATCGATTGACGAGTACCGGTTGTCCACAAGTCTGTTTGTGAATAGATTCGCTAACTCCGGATGCGAAGGGTTGTCCGATTTCGTCTGTATATTGTCCAAGGAGTTCTCGCACCTGTTCAAGCGTGAAATTCGGTAATTTAAATTCGTCTTGGATATTGAAAGGCGAAATAGAGCGGTTTAGATTGAGTTGCGTGATGTTCTTAACCCCTACAATGCCAACGCTGTAGGGACATTTACGCATAGAACGATGCACATAGATATTGCGGAGCGCATGAAGGAAACCACCCACAGCAGCCGGGGGGATGCCATCAAATTCATCAATGATGAAGACAAACTTCTCATCTCCGAGGAAATCCGCGAAGCCTTGAAAGAATTCGAGCATTGCAACGTGATCCGTTAGTTTTGTGTTCTCCAAGAATTGGCTTAAGGCTTCAGGAAGCACGATGCCGCGTTCTTGGAAGACGCGCGCAATCTCCTCGTGAATCCTTTTATAGAGTGAGGCGTAAAAATCGGACGCAGTATAATCTTCGTACACTTCAAAATTGACTTCAATGGGGAAGTAGGTGTCTGTGGCATCGGACGCGAGGGATTCAAGGGCCCATTGGAAGAACGTGGTTTTGCCTGTCTGCCGGGGCGCGAAGATAACGATATACCGCCCTTGTTCGACGCGGTTGATGAAATCAGCGAGTTCCACAGTGCGTGAAACGACGTAATTCTCTTCAGGATTCACGGGACCATAGGTGCTAAATGTTTTCATGATTCTTTACCATGACATTTTGGGTGTATCTATTTGGTCAGCACACTCCACGAAAACTATTTATTCTCTGCTAATTTCTTTTCGAGACGTTCAATATATCGAAACGTTGTAGAAAAAATCATGTCCAGTGTAGCGATGTCCCTTGACTCTAACGGTGCGCGGGAAAAGACGCGCCGCAACGATTTCAGATACGTCTCCCACTCGCGATTATACGGCGACATGCCTATCTTATCCAACAGACGGGTCACACGTCCGTAGAACTCTTCCAAGGCGTTCACTTCGGCATAGTCAATCTCGGACGGTGTGTACTCGTCCAGACTCGCAACGAAGACCTCGTACACAAAGATTTGGACCGCTTGTGCGAGATTCAAGGACGGGTTTTTGGTCGCCATCGGGACACTTGCTGCTAACTGACACAGGCTGAGTTGATCGGTAGACAAACCGAAGTCTTCACGTCCAAATAATAGTGCTACCTGTTTGTCTTGTGAAATTGTGGCGATGGTCTGCGCGGCATCTCTTGCAGGCACAGGCTGTGGTAGGCGTATATCGCGGCGACGGTGCGTCGTCCCTACCAGATATTGAATACCGTCGAGTGCGTCTTTCAGTTCGGGAACGACGTGGCAGTTTTCGAGAATGTCTTTCGCACCGTGTGCCATATACCATGCTGCATCAACATCTTGGAACGGGACAGGGTTTACC
>JAKZUG010000441.1:0-17299 GCA_047516705.1 Candidatus Poribacteria bacterium
CTCGCGCGAAACCAAGAAGAGGTAATATGGGTGCCTGTCCCCGCATCCTATGGCGGCAGAGCGAAATACAGAACTTCTAACTTGGGCAGCCTCGTCGGACTCTCAGGCATTGCCCCCTCTCGGAACTTAGAGGTGCTTCCATACATCCTTCCCGGCGTGACCCAAATTAACGAGAATGATGCTGGACTTGAAACAGAAGGGAAATTCAAAATTGGTTTTGATGCCAAATACGGCATTACCTCTAATTTGACCGCTGACATCACCTATAACACTGACTTCGCGCAGGTTGAAGCCGATGAAGAACAGGTGAACCTGACCCGATTTAGTCTCTTTTTCCCTGAAAAGCGTCCCTTCTTTCTGGAGGGTGCCGGTCTTTTCGATTTCGGCGTGCCGCGAACCAGCTTCCGCCGCCCCCCACCGATGCTCCTTTTCCATAGCCGACAGATCGGGCTTGAAGAAGGGAATGGGATTCCGATTATCTTTGGTGGAAAAACGACTGGTAAAATTGGGTCTTACGGCGTTGGGTTTCTCAATGTACTCACCGACGAATTTTATGATGATAGCACCGATGATGACCCTGTTGATATTCCGCACACTAATTATTCTGTAATGCGAATTACGAAGGATATTGCTGCGGGTTCGCGCATCGGGTTGATCGCTGTCAATAAAGACGAAGTCGGGGATTACAATCGCGCGGGCGGTTTTGATTTTGAGTACCGCCCCAAGGATAGTCTGAACGTCCGAGGCATGTGGGCACGAACTTTTGAACCCGGTATGTCTGGACAGAATAACGCTTGGTATCTCGGCTCCCATTGGCAGAACAACCGCTTTCGCGCCGAGGGTTCATATACCGACATTGATGATGACTTCAATCCCGGTGTCGGATATGTACGGCGTACAGGCATCCGGCATTTCCGTAGTGAATTGCGTTGGACCCCGATGCCCCACAAATTTGGGATTCGGCAGATTTGGATGGGTCCAGAAATGGATTATATTCTCAATCACGACAATGAATTGGAAGAATGGGATCTCTCCTACACCAACTTTTTTGAACTCAACACGGGAGATTATATCTTTTTCAGTGCCAGACGTAACTTTGAACGACTCAACGAGGTTTTCGGTTTTAGGGATGATGTCGAAATCCCGGTAGGCGACTACCAGTCTAACTCGTATAACATCCGTCTCTCTGGCAATGATAGTCGCCTAATTAGTGCCACCCTCGGAGGCGGAATTGAGGATTTCTATAATGGCACAGTTCGTAGAGCATACGTACAAACTACCTTTAAGCCGAATGGACATATAGGTGTGAGCGCACAATACCAATTTAATCAGGTAGTGGACCTACCAGAAGCGTATTTTACCGATGGGCAGCCCCGTCCTGTTTACGTCAATCTTTTCAGAGGTAGAATTGACTACTCTTTTTCTACAGGGCTCTTTGCAAAACTCTTTGCACAATGGAATGCTGATACGAACGTTGTGTCTACCAACTTCCTTATCAACTATATCTATCGTCCAGGAAGCGATTTCTATTTCGTTTTCAATCAGACTTACGATACCGATGGCACCACGAAATCTACGCTGCTAGATTCAACCGTTGTCGCGAAGATGACCTATTGGTGGAATCGATAATACCAAGTTATTTAGTCAAGTAACTTCCGAACATACTATAAAACGGTTTCCCTACTACAAGCAGCTCGTTTGTAGTAGGGCGATTCATCGCCGCCAATTTTCTAAGTTGTTTTCAATTTTTCATGAAACTGCCCCTATTCTGCGTAGCTAACAACCGACTGCTGATGACTGACAACTGATAACTGAATACCTCTTGCTTTGGGTGCTGGGTGTGTAAATATTTTGCCAGCTGCTACACAGATGTCGTCCCGCTGGGACTAAATACAATACTATTTGTAAGTGGCAATTTGAGTCGCCTAATGCCAAAAACTTTACGCCCCTTGGGTGGTTGGGTGTAGGGCTATTTAGTTTTGGGATTTTTAGCCATTTTGCTGGGAAGATCGCGAGCACAGCTCGCTCCTACAGGGATATATTGTGATTTAGCCTTTATTCTTAGCGGAGAACTAAATGCCCCTGGGTTGGGTGCTAAAAAAATTGACACAGAAGTGAAAATATGTTATAATTAAAATATATTCACGCTAAAATTGAGGATTTTTACTACATTTTGTGAGTTATATTAAACATTTTGTGAGTTATATTTAACGTCTTGGCAGTACTTGACGTTAAAATAAGTACCTATGAATAGTTTTTAAAGTGTTTTTTGCAACGCCGGTTTCGGTCAGCTACATACGATAACAGCATCTTGAGACCGAAACTATCCCTCTTCTGTTTATAGGAGGAAAAGCGAATGAGTAGCAGAGCTTCCGGCATGCTCAGTCAAATGCGAGAGCGTCGCGTTGAACGTAAGAAACCGAAGCGTTTTGCCGCATTGAAAAAGGTTTCATTGGATCCCAGCCAGCAGCGCAGTATTTCCACGGCACAAGCGAACCTGCCGAAACACACCATCACGAAAAAGCACGTTGGACGGAGTTCCACCGCGTTTTCAGTCGCAATAGCGTTTCATGTCCTTATCGGACTTTTCATTAGCGTTTTTGTCATCGTCGATCGGATTGAACAGGAAGGTGAGATTTTTGATGTCAGTATAGTCACAGAAGAGTCAAAATCGAAACGCCGGTTCATACGTCGGGAAGCACCGAAGTTCAACGAGGCACAACAGGAACAGCATAAACCCCTTCTCAAGCAACCTATAAGGACTAACACCGCCCAATTGCCAAAGGATGGGTTTCCAATCCCCCAAGGCCCGGACACAGCACTTGATCTCACAACACCTGACTTTGGCGAAGGCCCCGCGCTAATAGATGTCAATCGGAATTTTGTACAACCGTCAACGACGATCGAACCCGAAACAAAGACACCAGGCTTTGAGATACAACGTGAAGCACCAACACTGATCGATAAACTCGACACGCCTGCACCCGATGGCGCACTTGGGGTGAGTAACATTGACATTACTCCCAAGTCAGGGATTGTTAATCCCACGTACAAGATTAAAGTGAAACCGAAGTATCCGGAGAGTGCCAAGAAAGCGGAGAAGGAAGGCATGGTGCTTTTAGAGGCGACTATTGATGAAAATGGTGTCCCAAAAGATATTGTAGCATTGACAAACCTCGGATTCGGGCTCGAAGAGGCGGCAATTGCGGCGTTGAAAAAAGCGACTTTTCGTCCGGCGACGAAGGGTGGTAAACCGATCAGCCTTGAGCGGGTTCAAATACCCTATGAGTTTAAACTTAATGATAAATAAGCACACCGCTTGTTATCCGTTTTCTCTTATAGGAGGAAAAACGAGTGAGCGGCAGAACTTCCGGCATGATCAGTCAAATGCAGCATCATCGCGCTGAACGCAAGAAACCAAAGCGTTTTGTCGCACTGAAGAAGATTTCGCTTGATCCCCGCCAGCAGCACAGCATTTCCGCGGCACAAGCGAACCTACCGAAGCATCCCATCACGAAAAAAAATGTTGAACGGAGTTCCGTCGCGCTTACATTCGCGATGGCGTTTCATATTCTCTTTGCACTGATCGTTGGTATTTTTTTGATGGCTGAGCGGATTGAATTTGAGGACGAGAAGTTTGATGTTAGTATGGTTACGGAAAAGGAAAAACCACCACGTCCACCTATAGTTCGGGAAAATCTGCAGTTTGATGCAAAACCGGACCAAATGCAGGAAGCCGTTCCTCAGCAACCGATAATAAATTTCAACGAACAACCGCCATCAACCGATGGATTTGATATCCCGCCAGGTCAGGAAACAGACTTTGAACCTTCAGTACCCGAAGTTATTGAGGGACCGAAAGTGATAGATGTTAACCGGAATCCCGTACGGCGAACGCCTTCAACAAAACCGGAAAGAAAAGCACCTAACTTTGAGAGAGAGCATAAACCACCATCATTTATTGAGAAACTTGATACGCCTACTCTCGATGAACCACCTGACCCAGGTCCCATTATTCTTGAGCCAGAACCTGGTGTTGTTTTACCTGTCACCAAAAATGAGTTCGATCCGAAGTATCCGGACATCGCAAAAAAAGCAGAAAAGGAAGGCGAGGTGCTTTTACACACCACTATTGATGAGAACGGCATCCCACGCGACATCGTGGCATTGACAAATCTCGGATTTGGACTTGAGGAAGTGGCAATTGAAGCGTTAAAGAAAACCACTTATCGTCCGGCAACGAAAGGTGGAAAACCGATAAGTCTACGCGTTGAGATATCTATTACATTTACGCTTAAAGATAGCGATTAGCACACCGATTGCATGCTTGCTTATAGCTGAAATAGAAAAGTTGGAGTTCATCCAATTTTTAGCAACCCTTTAGCTGCGAAGTTACGTACCAAACTGACAACGGATTGGCGAGCCATATCGGCGATCTGTGTCTGTTCAAATGTCAATTGTGCAATTTCTGCTTCAACAGCTTCTGCTTGCGGTGCTGACATATTTTCAAGGAACCGATCGTGTGTTGCTGGCGGGGCATTGTATAGGGCAAGAGCCAAGGTCGGTTTGTCTAATACCTGCAGAATAGTTTTGATCGCTTCATTTTCCAAATTACTTAAGTCTTCAAAGGTCAACAGTTTCTCAGAGACGCTCTCTACCACCTCTGGTTGTTTCTCTGCCAACGTTTCCAACAACCGATTCTGCCCTGCTATATCCATATAGGACAACAGTTTAGCAAGGTTCGCCGCGCCTTCACCCAAGAAGGTCGTTTTTTGGAGTGCCTCCTTAATCTTGGCAACCTGTTCGTCCCAGATTTGTGTCGCGCGTTCGGCATCAACGATCTCTGTTGTTGTCACCTTCTCAGCGATGCGTACCTGTTTATCAAAGGGTAACATCGCGAAAATTTTTCCAGTATGCGCGGCGAGAGCATCTCCCATAGGTTCACTTTTCAGCTGTGCACACATTACAAAAAAGAGCGCAGCGTCGTTATCGTCTAGATCTTGGAATGCTGCTAAAACAACCTGTGGGTGTGTTTCATCAAGCAAAACCGTCAATGCTTGCAGCGCAGCTGCATCTAAAAATGGAGGAGTCATCTGCGCCTCTGTATTAGGAACCGACACCTTGCACCCCTTTTTCGCCAGCGACCACTTCGCCAATGAGAAAAGTAGACTCTCCAGAGGCATTAAGCGACGCTAAGGCAGCATCAACAGCATCAGGAGCAAGTAAGACTACCATCCCAACTCCCATATTGAAGACCCTATACATCTCTGTCTCTTCAACATCGCCTTTCGCCTGTAAAAACGAGAAAATAGGCGGAATCTCCCATGTCCGTTTCCGAATATCGGCGACACACCCGTCCGGCAGAATTCGTAGCACATTCGCAGGCAACCCACCGCCAGTGATATGGGCAATCCCTTTAATCTCGCAGACCTTGCGAAGTTCCAGAATAGATCCCACATAACTTTTGTGGGACACCAGCAGTGCCTCCCCAACTGTAGCAGAGAGATCAGGGATATAGGTATCAACATCGTAGCCACATCTATCAAATAGAATACGGCGGACCAGTGAAAAGCCGTTGGTATGCAAACCTGCCGAGCCTAACCCGATGAGTTGATCGCCCGGGGCAATCTTTTCACCTGTAATCACGTCCGCTTTCTCAACCGCGCCGACAATGGTCCCTACCAAATCGTACTCACCGAGCGTATAAATATCTGAAAGTTCTGCGATTTCACCGCCGATTAATGCGCAACCAATCTCTCGACATCCGGCTGCGAGACCTGTCACAATACCTTCAATCACCGCTGGCTCTACCTTGCTGATACCGATGTAATCCAAAAAGAAAAGCGGTTCCGCTCCCTGAACAAGAATATCGTTACCACAATGTGCGACAATATCAAAGCCAACGGTGTCGTGTCGCCCTACTTTAAACGCGACCTTTAACTTTGTACCAACACTATCTGTACTGGAAACAAGCACCGGTTCTTGATACGATTTGAGTGCAAAAAGCCCCCCGAAACTCCCAACATCGCTGAGTACCTCAGAGCGGTAGGTGGTCTGGACGAGAGGTTTAAGCCGAGATATTGCTTCGGACTCTGCTTCAAACGAGACTCCGGCATTAGCGTACGTCAACTGTTTTTTATCTGCCATCTGATTTCTCTTGTTCCTTCAATAATTGTCTGCGAAGCGGGGAGAGGCTTTTCCTCGGTCTTAACAAACTAAAGACTAACACAACACCGCTAAAACCTAAAGCAACGAGAACACCGATCTCCTGTGCTTTTTCAGGTTTTATATTCGGCTGCAACTTCTCAAGTAGTACAGGAAGTATCCAACTCAAAACCATTCCGAGAATCGCACAAGTAAGCAGAGAAATAAGCGTATTGCGGCCTTGTGGTGTGCCTATCGGATTCGGTCTTTTCTGGTTACCACTTTTTTTATTCTGCATAAAAATCAGCATAAAAATTTTCCTTGTAGTTGCTAAGCCTATAATTAAGACATTAGTGAATCTACATAATCAAGGGCAGTTGTTCTGAAGATTCTTCCACAAGCGGAATCGGATACGCGCCATCAAAACAGGTGGTGCAAAAATCCTGAGGTGCCTTCACCGACTTTAGCAATCCTTCAATGCTCAGATAACCGAGGCTATCGGCGCGGATATACTTACGTATCTCCTCAATCGTGTACGAACTCGCAATTAATTCACCACGTGTGGGTGTGTCTACGCCGTAGAAGCACGGGAATTTATTCGGAGGCGATGCAATTCGGAGGTGTACGGCTATCGCGCCGCCCCGCCGAACGATTTTAATAAGTTTTCTGCTATTTGTCCCACGCATAATCGAATCGTCTACGAGCACAACCCGTTTGTCGCGCAACACATCGCGCACCGGATTCAACTTCACTTTCACCATCAGTTCTCGGATATCCTGCGTAGGGTTCATGAAAGAGCGACCAACGAAAGTGTTCCGAGAAAGCCCTAAATCGAACGGAATGCCAGACTCTTCAGCGTATCCGAGTGCAGCAATCGTTGCGGAATCAGGCACTGGGATAACGACATCTGCTTTGACCGGATGTTCGCGAGCCAGTTGTCTACCAAACTCACGACGCGTGTTATTCACGCTGTGTCCAAACATCATGCCATCCGGCCGTGCCAGATAAATATATTCAAAGATACACTGCGATAACTCCGACTGTCTCTTATGAAAGCGCAACGACTCTAAACCGCGATGCGCAGAGCGCGTAAATACCAATTCCCCCGGCTCCACCTCACGTATCGGTTCTGCTTCAATTACATCGAATGCACACGTTTCGGAGGCTAACACATACGCATCATCAAGCTTACCGAGCCACAGCGGACGGAACCCGTGTGCATCGCGAGCCCCCATCAGCGTGGTATTATCCATGCATACAAACGAGTACGCACCTTCAACACTTCGTAGTGCGTCAATGATTCTGTGCTCTAATGCCTGCTTCCGCGAATGTGCTATCAAGTGGAAAATGACTTCTGTGTCCAAACTTGTGCTGAAGATGGAACCAGCGTTCTCCAAATGATTCCGAATTTGCACGGCATTGACAAGATTGCCGTTGTGACCAAGTGCGAGCGGACCCTGTTTGTAATTTCGGACCAAAGGTTGTGCATTCTCAAGCGTGCTTTCCCCCGCCGTCGAATATCGGTTGTGCCCAATAGCGATATGTCCGTTCAGTTTTTCTAAGACCTCAGCACTAAACACGGAGTGAACGAGCCCCATGCCGTGGTGATACGTAAATTTCTCGCCATCTGATGCGATAATGCCACTGCTCTCTTGCCCTCGATGCTGAAGGGCACGTAACCCTAAATAGGTCAACTCTACCGCTTTTGGATGGCCGAAGACACCGAATACACCACACTCGTCCTTTGGTTTATCATCATACTGCATTTTGATGGTTAAAACCTCCAGCATGCGCTCTTAAATTTTCGCGACTGTTCATCAAGGAAGCCTTTCGCAATTTTATGCTTGTTCTGCACTCACTTCAGTATCTTCTACTCCTGCTAACCTATACCCCAATATCGCACCGATAGGAACAGCAAGGATATACCAAATTTCGACCGGCAAACTGAGGGATACCCACCCGCGCATCGGTAACGAAACAATATACGCGAGTGTCTTAAGCACAGGGATTAGCAACGCCAGAATCAGGTTCGGTTTACCAAATATCTCCCACGGCACGTTAAGAAGCGCAAGCAAGCCAACAACAGCAGGTGGACCCAAAAATGCGCCGGAACAGAGCAGTTTTAAGGGAATATCAATACCGAATTTCTGACTCACAAAGCGCATCCCTATGCTCGCTCCCATAATTACGACACCATACGTGACAGTCAGCGAGATGAGCAGAAATAAACCTACCCAGAAGCCGTGATTGACGCGATCCCCGAGCAGCATTTGCCAAATAAAATTCCCAAACACAAACAGGCAAACCCAACCACCTACCAGTCCGATGATACCCCCTGTAGCAATCTGCCCAAGGGTCAACGTGATACTATTATTTTTCATACCTTCCTGACCAATTCTCTCTTGAATGTATTGTTTCTATTGTACCACGTTGCAACATTATTGTCAAAACAATCTTTTTTCTTAAGTGTGTAAATCCTGTGAATCATAAGTGTCAATTTGAGGAAAACAACAGCCTCGGTTCCCAAGTTCGGTAGGCGCGATTTGGAACCGCGCCGGATTCTGAGCGAGTGTGTCGTGGTCCCGCCTTTTTGCTGGCGCGGTTTGATGAAATTTAAAAAATAATACAGTAATCCTGTAAAGGATAGATGTCAACCAAGAAATGGCTCTAATCCCGAAAATCCTTGAATCCGGTGAATCCTGATTCCGATAATGAACACTATACATTACATTACCGAATTAAATTCTCAATCCTCATGAACCCGTACCTACTGAAAACTGATAACTAACTGCTGAAAACTGAATACTTTCCCCTTCAGAATTGGTTTGACACAATTTCGGTTTTGAATTAAACTATTGCCACAAAGTGCAGTTCTTATGTTCAATTACGCATCGTGAGCGGCTTTAGTGCCGTTCCTAAAGGAGGCTCTTATGTCAAAAATCCTTGTACTGTCAGGTGAAAACCACCGTTTTAATGCAAGTGCCAGCGTCATTAACGATTTTCTTTCCGAAGATGCTGACATTTCAGCGACGTTAGCCGATGATAAAGGGATCTTAGCATCATCCGAGTTACATACCTATGATGCATGTGTTTTTGGCACCGGTTTCACGCGCACGGAACGCCAAGAGGACGGATCTGTCGCACGTGTATCCGATTTAACCCCAACTGAAGAAGACGGTTTATTCCGATTCGTAAGCGAAGGCAAAGGGTTAGTCGGTATCCACGGCACCGCGTGGTGGATCGGGGGTCGCGCCATGGACTTTATCGGTGGGGCTGCCAATTGGCATCCACCCGGTTCAACCTTTACTGTCCACATTGAGGATAACGAGCACCCCACAACCCAAGACGTTGAAGATTTTGATGTCGAAGATGAAATTTATATCTCTGCACACGATCCGCACATCCATATCTTGGCATCCGCTGAATGGTTCGGCAAAGCACACCCTATGGCATGGGTAAAGCCTTACGGTTCTGGACGAGTCTTCTACACCACTTTAGGACACGGACCAGGCACCTTTGAGCGCACAGGGATGCAGAAATTTCTCACGCAAGGCGTGAAATGGGCAGCTGCATCATAACTAAGATTCTGTGAGGCGAGGCATAAATGCCTCGCCACGCCACATTATCGCATATACGCAAATGCAGACACTAAAAATCACAGACATAGAGACTGAAATTGTTCAGGTAAACCACCGTGGCAATTGGCTTTTCGTCAAGGTACATGCTGATAACGGCACAATCGGTGTCGGCGAGGCTTCCCATGGTAGGGATGATGATCGCGTTCAACATATCATTGATACCCTCAAACCCACACTCGTCGGATGGAATCCGTTTCAACTGGAGGCATTTCGCCAACGTTTCTACCGCGATACTGAAAGCCATACCTATCATACGGCACTCAGCGGAATTGAGCAGGCGATGTGGGATCTGGCAGGCAAGGCGTTAGACGTACCAAGCTACCAACTGTTAGGTGGCAAGTGTCGAGAAAAGATCCGTCTCTACGCGAATATTAACCGCGCAACCGTGGATCGCAGCCCTTTCGGGTTCGCTAACAATGCCGAGCGCGCCGTTGCCGAAGGATTTACCGCCATAAAATGTGCCCCTTTTGACGATGTCTCAGTCGCTAATATTTCGCGTGGGAGCCTAACACCCGCTATTTGCCTCGGCATTGATCGTATCCGCACAATTCGCGCCGCAATCGGCGGGGATATCGACCTAATGGTGGATTGCCACAGCCGTTTTAACCCGGGCATTATCATCCAAGTCGCAAAAGAACTGGAGGACTTACACCTTTTCTGGATTGAAGATGCCGTCTCACTGGACAATTTGGATGCATTCGCGCACATGAGTCGTTCCATCGGGATCCCGATTGCAACCGGTGAACGCCTACGGACCCTCACGGATTTTGATAAGCTGCTAACAGAAACACACGTTGACTATATCCTGCCGGATGTCAAACACGTCGGCGGAATATCGGGGCTGAAGAAAATTGCGACGCTCGCTGCTGTACGAAACGTTATGGTAACACCCCACAACCCAAGCGGTCCTGTCGCGACTGCTGCCAGTGTGCAATGCATGGCGAGTGTGCCGAATTTTGCGATCCTCGAATACGCATGGGGTGAAGTAGAATGGCGTGACTCCCTTATTGAACCACCAGAGAAAATAGTCAACGGGTCCATTGAAGTGCCTGACCAAGCAGGTTTAGGCATTACATTATAGCAAACCTATAAATTAAGGGTATCTTTGCTGACGAGGTTTCATGAAGATTAAAATATTAATTCGGTAATTGTTTATGTGGACAATCCTTACGGATCGCGAGCACAGCTCGCTCCTACAGCAAGAGGTCGCTGATGCATTACCGAATTATTTACTTAAACCTTATCTAACCTCGTCCATTTTTCCCACCACTGACAAATTACAAAACTATAACATATTAGGAGTGATCAAATGATATATAGTGATATTGGAACCCTAAAGATAACACCAAAGTTCCTTTCCCTTTGTCTTTTTCTGAGTGTTGTCACACTTACTGGATGCCTCGGAAGCATGCAGACAACAACAACCCAAACGCGAACAGAAACCGATGAAGCAGCAACAGCGGAAGCGGAAGTCCCCACCGCCCTCTCGGAACTCCAGATCTCAACGCCTAAAACGAATTACACCGTGAAGGAAGCCATTCCCGTCGAACTCAACATTCAGAACGGGAAATTTGACCTCCTTGTCCCATTTTTCAGTGTGGCAACGAGAGGCGCATTTACACAAATAACCGTGAATGACGCGAACGGACAGGTTGTTAAACCAAAGCGCGTGATCACGCAAGAGAATCCGGAAAAATATGTTGCAGCAAGCGATGGAAAATCGGTCCGGTGTATTCAAGGGTTTGAACTCAAAGCATCCGCGAATCAGGAATTGTCCCTGAAAGATATTCAGCCATACTACCAGTTACAGCCAGGAACTTACACTATAACGCTTACAATTGAACTGGAAGTTTACAAAGAGTCTATAACCGAAGAACATCCCGAAATCCGCGAACTAAAACAAGATATGGCGCGTATACAGAACGATCCAAATCTTCAAGGTGCTGCAAAGCAGGACGCGGTGAATTATTACCAAGAACAGATCAAGTTTATTCAGGAACGGCACAAGGACGCGGTGAAAGATATCTACCTACCCGTCAAATCGCTGCGTGGAAAGGCATCGCTTGTATCAAACAGTATTACCGTAACGGTGGAACCGGAAACGAAGCCACCAGCCCAGAAGACACAGGACGAAACGCCATCAGGGTTTGTGGACTTGGCCTCAGTGGTTCCCCCCAAGTACAAGATTCATGTGAGACCGAAGTATCCAAAAAGTGCCAAGGAAGCGAAAAAAGGAGGCACTGTTATTTTACAGTTAACCATCAATGAGAATGGCATTCCAGAAGAGATCGTGGCACTGACAAATCTCGGATTTGGACTTGAGGAGGCAGCAATTGAAGCGTTGGAGAAAAGCACTTTTCGTCCGGCAACGAAGGACGGTAAACCCATTAGCAAGGAGGTTGAAATACCCTTTGCTTTTACCATCGCGGATGTCAACGCACCGTAGATAGGGATTCTTATGCAAACATTCAAAAACCCCATCTTATCCTATCTGCTTCTAAGCTTTAATGTAGTGCTTCATCCAGTTTGAATTTTAGGGTAGATTCGTAGTCGTGCGACTTATCGCATGTCCCAACGTCAATAACGGGCAATGAATTGCCCTACTACGAACTGGATTTACCTCTAATTTGAAACTGGACAGACCACTAGTGCTGTATCAAGTTTGACTTTGTGATAATGTTTGTTGACTTTTAGTGTTATTATGTGATATACTCTCAATAGAATCTGAGTTTCATTTCTGAGAGGCACGTGATGAAAAAACATGAAGTTGAGCTAACCTCTGAAGAGCGTCAGACCCTCGAAACGTTAGTCAGCAAAGGTGAACATAATGCGCTTGAAATCAGACGCGCTCACATCTTGCTGAAGGCAGATGTCAAGGGTCCTGCTTGGAGAGATGCCGAAATCGCTGAGGCTTTCGGATGCCATGAGCAAACCGTCTATAATGTTCGCAAACGTTTTAGAGAGCGAGGCGGTCTGGCTGCCTTGCGACGGAAAAAACAAAGTCGCCCGTCTCGGTTGCCGAAACTTGATGGTCAAGGCGAAGCCCGGTTGATCGCTTTGTGTTGTAGCGACCCACCCGAAGGCTTTTCGCGTTGGACGTTACAACGCCTTGCTGATAAACTTGTTGAACTTCAGGTCGTCGAGAGCCTTTCTGCTGAAGGTGTCCGGCAAATCCTAAAAAAAACGCCTTACGTCCGCATCGGCAGCGCGCCTGGGTAATCCCACCCGATGAAGATGAGGCGTTCGTTGCGGCGATGGAGACGGTCTTAGAGGTTTACCAACGTCCCGAAGTTCCGGGGTTTCCTATCATTGCTATGGATGAACGCCCGGTGCAGTTGCTCAAAGACATCCGTCGCGGATTGCCTGCTAAACCTGGACGTCTTGCGCGTAGAGATTATGAGTATAGCCGCAACGGCACAGCCTGTGCTTTCATGTTTACCGCTCCTTTTCAAGGCTGGCGTCGCGTATCGGTGCGTCAACGCCGCACAGCCGTGGATTGGGCAGAGGAAGTCAAATACCTCTTAGACGAAGTTTACCCCGATGCGGTGCGGGTGACGTTAGTCTGCGATAACCTCAATACGCATAAACTCGCGTCTATCCATAAAGCGTTTCCGCCTGCCGAGGCGCGGCGGCTTTGCTCACGATTAGAGTTAGTCCACACCCCGGTGCATGGCAGTTGGTTGAATATCGCCGAAATAGAACTCAGTGTTTTCTCCAGACAGTGTCTGAGGCGTCGCATCCCTGACTTAGAGACACTTCGTTCAGAGACACAGGCTTGGCAAGAGCATCGTAATAAGGTAGCAGGTTCCCGGGTCGACTGGCGCTTTACCACACAAGACGCACGCATCAAACTAAAAAGACTATACCCTAAAGTTCAAACTTGACGAAGCACTAGGTTCAAGCAAACATCGTTGTGACAATGCAGGTTGGGACTGGTTTGATCCTAAAGTTTTACCTGTTTCTCCCGAACCACAGTTGCTTACCACAGTGTGGGGTAAAATGAAGATTCAAGACTAAATCCAACCTTCAATGGAGTCTATTATGAAACGTCTATATTTCTATTTTTTGTGTTACACCAGTTTTGCTGTGTTATGTTTCAGCGTTTGCCAAGTTTCAGCACAGGTGCCAACACGTCCCAAGATAATATTCAACTCTAACCGAGACGGGAACGGTGAAATCTACATGATGGATACGGATGGTCGCCGACAGGTTAGGTTAACCCGGCATCCCGCCGGCGACGCGCAACCTGCCTGGTCACCAACAGGTGAGCAGATTCTTTTCATATCCAATCGGGACGGGGTGTATGACCTATACCTAATGGATCCTAATGGAGAAAATGTGAGGAAGGTCTTTAAAAATGGATCCTTTAGGCAACAACCCGCGTGGTCACCCGACGGCAAACAGATAGCGTATTTAGGAAATAAGGGAGGGGACTGGTCAATCTATATTGCGACGCTGGATGGAAAAGAGGAACGTCTCTCATGGTGTGGCAGAACTGGCGGATTTCCAGCGTGGTCGCCTGACGGAACAGAAATAGTCTTTGCTGCCGCACATGCAATAGGGCAAGCTCCCTCGCCACTCGTTATTCACAACCTGCATACGGGAAAAGAGGAAACCTTTCATCCACAGCGGCAGTTACGGATGTTTGATCCTTCTTGGGCACCGGATGGTACCATCACTTTTTCGCACGTTGAGAGATTGGGTGCCGGCGGCCCGGTTAGAGGAACCCTCTACGCTGTCAATCGCGATGGTAGCAGTCTGAACGAACTTGTCCCTGAGAAGGAACCGATAGCTAAGCACGCTACTTGGGCTCCATCCATGAACGAGCTTGCTTATCATAAACAGGTCGGTGAAAACCGGCAAATCTTCAGAATTGACTTGGCAAGTCGCCAAAGCCAGCAGCTTACAAGTCGTGGCATAAACATCTATCCCCATTGGTTCGATCCAGCGTTCGTCTTGCCAGTGTCCCCCAAACCACATTTACTCACCACGGTCTGGGCAAAAGTCAAAACAACCCATTGATATTTCAATCTGAATAACGATATTTCAATCTGAATAGCGTTTTCATGAAATCGGTTAACATATCGTATTTATTTAACCCGCTTGCATAGGTCAAAAATTTTACTTGCAAATCAGCAGAAAATGATATATAATTTTAACAACAGAATCGTATACACACATAGTTTTGGCAACATCGCTGCTTCTAAGGATAATCCAGAATGCTTTTTAACTTTGCAAATGTGCTAATCTTCTTGATTGTTGGTTCTCTATTTGTCGTTCTAAACCTTACGATCTCTCGCCTCCTGCAGACTAAACTGTTCTCAAGCGAAAAGTATATTCCCTACGAATGTGGCGAAGACCCGATCGGCGATACACGGATCAAGTTTAACACCCGTTTTTATGTTATAGCGCTCATCTTCTTAATTTTTGACGTGGAAACTGTGTTCCTTTTCCCATGGGCAGTTGTTTTCCGGAATTTCGGTCTCTTCGCGTTTTTGGAGATGCTCGTCTTCATCGCTATCCTATTGGTCGGACTTGCCTATGTCTGGGGAAAAGGCGATCTGGAATGGATCCGATCCACGCAGCTTGAAGTCCAATCCGTCCAGAGGGGGAAAAGTTATGATAATTGATGAAAAACCGGACAAAAACGTTATTGTTACCTCGGTTGATGCTGTCGCCAACTGGGCACGCTCTTCGGCGCTCTGGCCCATGACGTTCGGACTCGCTTGCTGCGCTATTGAATTTATGGCGACTGCTGCTTCTAACTATGACCTCGACCGGTTCGGTGCAGGCGTGCCGCGCGCAACGCCGCGCCAATCCGACCTTATGGTCATCTCTGGCACTGTCACACTCAAAATGGCGACACGCATCAGACGGCTTTATGAGCAGATGCCGGAACCGAAATACGTCATCTCTATGGGAAGTTGCGCCACCAGCGGCGGTCCCTACTGGCAACACGGGTACCATGTCCTTAAAGGTGTTGATCGGATTATCCCTGTTGACGTTTATGTGCCCGGATGCCCACCACGTCCAGAGGCACTCATTGAAGGGCTGCTCAAACTACAAGAAAAGATTAAAACACAGACCGTCGCCAAACGTGAACATGTGCCGTTCCTGAAAAGACTCTTTACCAAAACAGAATGGTACGAACAAGAAGAAGTTGAAGCCGCGGCTGAAGCAGACGCTCCGACTGCAGAAGGCAACAGTCCCGAAACCAGTGTTTAAATAAAATACCAACGCGTCCAACGGTAGAAGCGACTTGTAATCGCGACCGTCGTAGGAGCGATTTGTAATCGCAATCATGGAGTAAGTATTACGTGAAACCGGAAGAAATCTATGAAGCACTAATCGCACAGTTCGGTGAAACCGTCCTCGGTTTCGATAACGAACTCGCTGGCAACCCAAGCATCCACATTGCTCCCTCAGCAATTGCCGATGTGTGCCAATATCTCGTCGAAACTGACACATTGGCGTTTGATTCCTTGATGTGTCTCAGCGGGGTAGATTTAAGTGCCAAGGATGAAGATCTTGCTATCGTTTATCACCTCTATGCCATGGAACACCGGCATAGTGTCGTTTTGAAAACGACAGTCCCGAAAACCGACCCACACCTCCCAAGCGTCTCGCATATCTGGAAAACCGCAGATTGGCACGAGCGCGAAGCATACGACCTCTACGGAATTTTCTTTGAGGGACACGACGACCTCCGCCGCATCTTGCTTCCCGATGATTGGGAGGGATACCCGCTACGCAAGGATTATAAGGAGCCTGAATTCTACCGCGGTATGCGCGTGCCGTATTAGGTGCGGGATATTGAATTTTCGTCTTATGTGGTGTTGCCCTAAAAATCGAAAATGTTACACTTTCGTCTTTTTCCAGCGGAACATCAAATGTAAAACGCCCAAGAGCTTAGGCAGCGTGCTGGTTTGTAGGCATGAAGATTGGTCATGTAATGTTACAATAGTGTAACATTTTTACCGTAGAAACACAACAAGGCTTCCACCGAAAAAACAGAGGTGTATGAAGTTTTTGACATTAAGTGACCTAACCCTTGTAGGAAGAGTTTGTAACCCCCGCTCTTTTTGACAAAACATCTGAACACCCAAACAGGTTAGAACTTGACATTTGACCGCGAAAATGGTATCATATATAGTGAAAAATAGATAGGTATTCATAACAAATTGAACTCGCTTTAAGCGTTGCAGAACCCATATTATGGAAAGCACACAACAGACCGAAAGCAAAATTATTGAATTAAAACCGTTCGCCGATGAGATGGTGGTGAACATGGGACCTCAGCATCCAAGTACACACGGCGTGTTACGTTTGGAATTGAAATTGGATGGTGAGATCGTTCGGGAAGCAATTCCCCACATCGGTTACCTGCATCGCTGTTTTGAGAAACATTCCGAAAACCTCTCTTACCCCCAAATCATTCCGTTCACCGACCGAATGGATTACGTGGCGGCAATGAACCAGAATTGGGGGTTCTGTCTCGCCGTTGAGAAACTGTTGGC
>JAKZUG010000442.1:0-5690 GCA_047516705.1 Candidatus Poribacteria bacterium
TTACCCGATATCTGGAGGTGCTCCAGAGACACAGTGTTGACATAATGGATGCACATCCGCATTTACAACTAACTGAAGCGGAAGATACCGCGGCGCACCATTTTCTTGCCGAAGCGGGCATTACGTCGGAACGGTTGTTAATCGGCATCCATCCTGGTGGGAATTGGGAATATAAATTGTGGGACGCGAAGAACTACGCGCAACTTGCGAGTATTTTAAGTAAAGAACAGAACGCTACAATTTTACTTTTCGCCGGTCCAAACGAACGAGAACTCCAATCACAAGTTGCAAAGATGATGGACATTCCGCCAATTCTCGTCAAAACGGAAAGCCTGCGGCATCTCGCGGCATTGATTTCTGCATGCGATGTGTATATTGGCAACGACACGGGACCGATGCACATCGCTGCGGCTGTTGATACGCCAGTAGTTGCGCTTTTTGGTTCAACGAACCACATTCGGAGCGGTTCGTATAGTGATAAGCATACAGTCGTACAGAGTGGGATAGAACTGGGGTGCAACCCGTGTCATCCGGGGCGGCATCCGGGTGGATGTGGTGCTGGCAGCTGTGAAGTAATTGCGGGAATCACGATAGAACAGGTATTGGACGCAGTGAAGCGTTATACCTCTTCAACCTCAATGTCAAGTCAGTGACATTAAGGGTCAAGATTTCCGCCATTGCAGCCGCAGACTGTTTAGCACAACGGACACACTGCTAAATGCCATCGCAAACGCCGCAAGCATGGGGTGCAACTCGCGTAACATTGAGGGTAAAAACTCGAGTGGAAATAGTACGCCCGCGGCAACAGGAATTAACAAAACATTGTAAAAGAATGCCCAGAAGAGGTTTTGTCTAATTGTGTGGAGTGTTGCTCGGCTTAATTGAATAGCGTCGGGAATTGTGTGTAGGTCGCCGTGCATCAGTGTTAAATCCGCTGTCTCCATGGCAATATCTGTGCCCGTGCCGAGTGCCATACCGACATCGGCTTGTGCAAGGGCGGGAGCATCGTTGATACCGTCCCCTACCATAGCGACGCGTCCGTGGGTTTCCGTCTGCAACTTTTTGACAGCGGCGGCTTTGTCTTCAGGTTTGAGTTCTGCCATAACATCACCAATCCCGGCAGCTTTAGCAATCGTATCAGCCGTAACACGGTTATCGCCGGTCATCATTGTCACTGTGCATCCGAGGCGTTGAAGTTCGGCGACTGCAGCTTGCGCTTCCGGTTTCAAGGTATCAGCAACCGCGAGGAGCCCCTCAACGCGTCCATCAACAGCAATCCATAAGACAGTCTTCGCTTCTGTTTGCAGCCGCTCCGTTTCTGTTTGAAATGCCTCAGTAGGAATGTTGTGCTGTTGAATTAAAGATAAATTGCCTATCACTACACAGTTTTCACCGACTTGTGCAGTGATACCGTATCCAACCACGGCTTTAAACTTACTCGGTGTAGTGATCTCAAGTCCGCGTTCCTCAGTGGCTTGAACAATCGCTTTTCCGATAGGATGTTCACTGCCGCGCTCCGCAGAAGCGGACAGTTGGAGGAGCCAGTCCGGTCTATCTGTGATGATGTCGGTGAGGGTGAGCTTTCCTTGGGTCAGAGTGCCTGTTTTATCAAGAACGATTCTGGACAATGCCCCTGCGTGTTCTAACGCCTCGCTGTTTCGGAAGAGAATCCCGCGTTGTGCACCGATGCCGGTGCTGACCATAATAGCCGTCGGCGTGGCAAGTCCCAACGCGCAGGGGCACGCGATAACAAGTACTGCTACCAATCGGAGCATCGCTGGTGTGAACCCGCTGCCGATGAGAAACCACCACACAAGAAACGTCACGGCGGCAATTCCGAGAACAACTGGGACAAAAACACTTGCGACTGCATCAGCGGTGCGTTGTATCGGGGCCTTGCTTTGCTGCGTTGTTTTCACCAATTGAACGAGTCTCGCCAGCGCGGTTTCTGAACCGACACCTGTAGCCTCAATCGTGAGCATACCGCTCTGGTTAATCGTTGCACTCGCAACCGAATCACCTTTAGTTTTGTCTACAGGGACGCTCTCACCTGTAAATAGGCTTTCGTCTATTGCGCTGACACCATCTCGCACAACACCATCAACCGGTATGCTTTCACCGGGACGGACAACGAGTAGATCTCCCACTACTATCTGTGCCACTGGAATCTCTTGCTCCTTGTTTCCATCTTTAAGAACAGATGCTGTTTTCGGAGAGAGGTTCATTAGTTTTTTGAGGGCAGCACTTGTCTGTCCTTTCGCACGTGCCTCCAGAAGTTTGCCGAGTTTAATGAGTGTAATAATGACAGCGGCTGTTTCAAAATAGACATGGGTTCCGAGACTCGAAGCGTTTAACGCTAAGGCTATCATTACTGCGACGCTATAGAGAAACGCCACAGATGACCCCATCGCCACCAGTACATCCATGTTGGCAGAACGATTGCGAAGTGCCTTAACGCTCCCAAGATAGTAATCCCATCCGACGTAAACCTGAACCGGCAATGCTAAAGCGAGCATCAACCAATTTACCCAAGGGGCAGATGCCCACTCACCTATCAGATCCATATCTCTGCCCATGCTAAGGAGAAAAAGCGGGAGAGTGAAAACCAATCCAACGCTGAACTGGAACTTCTGTCGTCGGAGTTCTTCCGCGCGCGCGGCTGCCTCGGTATCTGCATCAAGCACATCAAAACCGAGGTCTCTGATTTTATCAACGATATCCGCCTCGCTGAGTGCAGATGCGTCGAAAGTGACAGCGGCGTATTCAGTAGCGATGCTGACATCTGCGGTAAGGATACCATCCATCTTTTTAAGATTTCGGGTGATGGTGGCAGCGCAGTTTTCGCAGTGCATTCCGGTTATGGGGAGGTTAATTTGGTGTTCCATATTGGTTACCAGTTATCAGTTGTCAGTTTAAAGAGGGTTATAATGTAGTCAAAATCTCTTGCTGAATACGGATTTTTTAATGGGGTGTACAAGATAGCGATATGTGTTAGGAAGGCTGTTTTTATCGGAATGTACGGGTTATTCTTATAGGGCGGGTACGCGGACCCGCCCTCAAAATGTAATACGGATACAATCTGCTACGTTAGGTGTACAGGTAACCCTGTTTCCAGAGATTCGTTGGCAGCGATTGATAAAATAGCAGTTTTAGCGGCATCGGCATAGGGAGATCGGATTGCGCTGCCATCTCCGGTGCGGACCGCATTGATAAAGGTGCTATCCATATCAATTGTGCAATTGTTTTCCGGGTTCCACGTGGTTTTCTCATCGGCAGTGGAAAGCACAAGCGCACGGCGGAGATGGTATTCAAGCGAACCGTCTGCACAGAAAATGTCTAATCCAGAACGACTCAACCCATTCGTCGTGAAGCAGGCGGAGAACATGATCCCAAAAACGCCGCTCTCAAATTGCAAAGAGACAGCAGATGCTTCCTCAATATCGTAATCGGTATCTGGAATCAGATCATAGCGTGCGACGGCATAGACAGTTTTGACTTCGCCGAAGAGGTATCTCGCCATATCAAATTCGTGTGTCGTTTGCTCCGTGAGCTGCCCACCGGATTTCGCCTTCTCGCGCCACCATCCGCCGGGCATGCCGCCCATCCAGTAACCCATGAAGAATCCGACACGCCGGGAAGCGAGGAGTTCCTGCGCTTTGTCGATAATGTCAAGGTAACGCTCCTGATACCCACAAGCGGTGATAATGCCTTTTTCTTCCACTTCTGCCGCGATGTCCTTTGCTTCAGCTGCATCCATGTGTACCGGTTTTTCGACAAACATCGCCAGTCCAGCGTCAATAACAGCACGTTCAGGTGCACCGTGCGCAAACGGCGGGATTGATATATAGACAGCATCCAATTCTTCGCGTGCGAGCATCTGGTTAAAGTCGGCGTATGCTTTACCGCCGTACTGCGTGACAGCCCGTTCTGCTTTTTCGATGACAATATCACAGAAGGCGACGAATTGTGAGCCACCAATCTCGGTTAATTCACGTAGGTGACGGTTCATATTACCACCTGTGCCGATAAAGCCTAATCTAACATCTGACATAATGTCCTCTTTTTCGTACTCCTTAAAACTTATGCAAAATCCCTTGCTGTGTTATTAGGGCAAGGGAAGCACGGGAGTGTGGAAGACTGGAAGTCCACCTTCTATCCTTTCACACTTCAATTTAAATCTATCGGCTATCGGTCTGTAGCGGGAAACGTTGCAACTTCCACATGTCCTTCTGCCTGCTGACTACCGACGGCGAAAAGCCATTAAAAAACGGAATTTCGTGCTGGCGTGAGCATAAGTGCTGGCAAAATACCGATAAGCAACACACCAATCACCGCGAGAATTAATCCGACGACTAAGGTTGAAGCATAAGGACTGAACTCCAACTCTTCCTCTGGCTCACGCATATACATCGTTACGACGACACGCAGGTAATAGAATGCCGATATCGCAGTGTTAATAGCACCAATAATAACGAGCCAGATATGTCCTGCCTGAACAGCGGATTTGAAGATATAGAATTTCCCGACAAACCCTGCAGTTGGTGGAAAGCCGGCGAGCGATAAAAGCATTACTGTCATAAACATAGCCAGTAACGGTTTTCGGGTCCCAAGTCCTGCGTAATCGGAGATCATCAGGCTCTCGCCATCTTCTGTTTTTGCCAAGATAACCGCACCGAACGCGCCGATATTCATTACACAATAAATCAAAAGATAGAGCATTACGCTCGAAATTCCGTCGTCATTTGCAGCTGCCAAACCTATCAGCACGTAACCGGCGTGCGCAATACTTGAATACGCCAGCATCCGTTTGATATTTGTCTGCGCAATCGCGATGACATTCCCAACCGTCATTGTCAACATCGCTAATAGGATGAGAACACCACTCCATTCAACTTGCAGATTTGGCAACGCTTCCATGAAAATTCTGAGGAACGCTGCAAACCCAGCAGCCTTTGGTCCTGCGGAGATAAATGCTGCTATCGTTGTGGGTGCGCCTTCGTAAACATCAGGTGCCCATTGATGGAACGGGACAATAGCAACTTTAAACCCGAACCCGACGACAAGCAGAAACATCCCCGCTAAGAGCAGTGGCGATTTGTTCTCTGCTGTAATCGCCTCAGCAATTGCAGGCACACTCGTTGTTCCGGCACCACCGTATATTAGCGCAATGCCGTAGAGGAAAAACGCGCTCGCAAACGCGCCGAGTAACAGGTATTTCATCCCCGCCTCGCTTGACGCAGGACTTTCTCGGAAATAACCTGCCAACACATACAAGGACAACGACATCAGTTCCAAGCCGAGGAAAACGATAATCAACTCATTACCTGCAGCCATCAACATCATACCGAGCGTTGCAAGCAGTATAAGTAGATAATAAGGTCCTTGCTTCCTATCGCCTCTGTCCAAATAACTCATTGAAATCAACGCGACTAAAATTGTTGAAACGAGGAAGATAATATTGAAGAAGAGGGAGAAACTATCTATCTTGAACATTTGGTTGAACTGGATACCAACGGTGCCTGCTTGATGCATCTGGATAGAAACCCATAGGGCAATCCCAGCACCAAGGATTGTCATCCAACCCAGAACCTTTTTGGAAATAGAATCAAAAAGGTCAAAGACGAGGACGATGATCAACGTTAAGACGATAACAAGTTCTGGCATCAGTAATTGCCATTTAATCTCTTCTA
>JAKZUG010000443.1:0-2749 GCA_047516705.1 Candidatus Poribacteria bacterium
ATCTTAGGGACCGAGGTCCTTATTTTTCTTAAATTTACACCTATGGGATAACGATTTTCTGAACCCATTGAACCCACTTAGACCCGATGGACTTTAAATTTATTAAAAACCCGCTTTTGACAACGGAAAAAGCGGCGCGAAAACCCAATAGTTAAAAAATAAAAAATGACAAAACTACTTCAGGTGAACGACCTCCGAAAATACTTCCCTATACAGAAAGGGATCTTGCAACGCACCGTCGGCTATGTAAAAGCGGTGGACGGGATTAGTTTCGGCGTGAAACGCGGTGAAACGCTTGGCCTCGTTGGCGAGAGCGGCTGTGGAAAGACAACTGCTGGACGATGTCTCCTCCGATTAATACCCGCTACAAGTGGCAGTTTCACTTTTGGGGAGGAACAAGTGGATCTGGCAAAATTGTCGCACCGAGAGATGCGACCTTTTCGTAGACGGATCCAGATGATCTTCCAAGATCCACACGCATCGCTCAACCCACGGATGACGGTAGCAGATATCGTCGGCGAACCGATGCGTGTCAATCGCACCAAAAAAGGGGCAGCACTTCAGGACCGGATTGTAGAACTGCTTGAATCTGTCGGTTTGACATCGCAGGATCTGCGCCGCTACCCACACGCCTTTAGCGGTGGTCAACGTCAACGCATCGGCATCGCGCGGGCGTTGGCACTCCAACCTGAACTCATCGTCGCAGATGAACCGGTCTCGGCATTGGATGTCTCGGTGCAAGCGCAGATTCTCAACCTGCTGGCAGAACTTCGCGAAAAGTTCAATCTCTCTTATATCTTTATCGCACACGATTTGAGCGTTGTTGAACACATCAGCGACCGTGTCGCAGTCATGTATCTCGGCAAAATTGTCGAGATTAGTGATGCTGAAACGCTCTATCAGTCGCCGAAACACCCCTATACAGAAGCATTAATATCCGCTGTGCCACTCCCGGATCCGAATGCGCAGCGGAAACGTGAGCATATTCGACTTGAAGGGGATGTACCCGATCCGTCGAAGCCACCCAGCGGATGCTATTTCCATCCAAGATGCCGTTACGCAACAGATATATGCAAACAGGAAACCCCGGAACTCCGAGAGGTCGCACCGGGTGTTCAGGTGGCTTGTCATCTCAGTGATACATTGGAGTTACAGGGAGTTGAGTGATGTCTAAGCAGAAAATGTCTCCAGATGAACTCTCGGCATGCAGAAAGCAGCTGGAACACGTGTGGAAAAGCCGGGTAATGGATGAAGGTTTGCTCCATCAGGCATGGCACGCCGCGCATGAGGTGGCAGCACTGCTTTACGAGCAGTTCGGCGCGACTCAAGTCGCCGTCTTCGGTTCACTCACAGAACCGACGTGGTTCACGAAAGGGTCGGATATCGATATTGCTGTTTCCGGACTCTCCAATGACGCTTATAATAAGGCGCGCATCGCAATTATGAATTTCGATTCGGAGTTCAAAATAGACATCGTCAATCTTGATATGTCAAAAGGACTTTTCCGAGAACGGGTGAAACACCAAGCCATTCCTATCAAACGAGAGGGGCGACAGGTATTGTGGAGGACACTTTATGAACATCTTCAGCGACAAGTTTTTCCCACCGAGGACGGAGAGATTTACGAGATGAACCGAAAAAGACTGACACAACGTATCAACGATGAACTTGGTAAAATAAGTGAAACACTTGAAAGAATCCAAAGGGGATTGGAAAATATTGACGTGCTACCTGCTCAAGCAAGAGAGTTCATCGAAAATACAATCGCCACAGATCTCGCAGATATTTACAGAGGTATAGAAAACATTTTTCTGCGGATTGCCCGTGAGGTTGATATGCATGTGCCGAGAGGGAGTCGATGGCATACTTTTAACAGCAAGTTTTTGGCTTGCAAGCTACGCCAAAAAGATCTACTCACACAAATGACGGAACAGCACCCGGAACGCCCACCCGTGATTTCCGAAAATACATCTCTCCGATTAGAAGACCTTTTGGACTTCCGACACAAAGTCAATAACATCTATGGCGAAGAATTGATTTATGAAATGACCGAACCGCATGCGAAGTCCATCAACGCACTATTTACAAGCGTATCTGAAGGCCTCGGTATATTCACCGATTCGCTCGCAAAGCAGGAGGGGAACGCTTAAAATGCGAAAGCCGATGAAAACCCATCAGCTTACAACTTGGCATTTCATTAAAGCACTGCTTATCTTGCTAATTTTCATCGCTGGATGTTCGGGAAACCCGTTAGAAGATGTCTCGGATTTCCCACGTGGGATCGAGGCGAAAGAGGCACCGATGTGGGCAAAGTTGGTCGCGGAAGGTAAACTCCCTCCACTTTCAGAGAGGCTCCCAGAAAACCCACTTATTGCCAAAACGGATTTTGATGGGTATGAAGGTCCTGGTCCCTACGGCGGGACGTGGCACCGGTTCCACACACATCCAGATTTAGGGACGTGGAAGATGACAGCAGGTTATGCCCCGCTCGTCCGCTGGAAATTTGATGCCTCTGGTTTGGAACCTGGTTTAGCAGAATCGTGGGAATTTAATGAAGATGGCAGTATGTTGACGTTGCATCTGCGCAAAGGGGTCAAATGGTCGGATGGGCATCCTTATACGTCAGCCTCGTTCGCTTTCTATTACCAACTTTGCCTTGATGAACGGCACAAATACAGTCCGCCTGTTTGGTGCAAGGTAAACGGCATCCCGATGGAAGTCGAAACACCCGATGATTCCACAATCGTGA
>JAKZUG010000444.1:0-10319 GCA_047516705.1 Candidatus Poribacteria bacterium
CTGACCTTCGTCCCAGCGGCATCCCTTCCGATGAGTTTTGCTGTATACTCTTTCTGATTCGCAAGGGTGACTGTAATTTCATCAGCACCCTCAATGACATGGTTATTGGTAAGGATATAGCCATCATCACTGACAATTACCCCGGAACCGATACCTTTTACAGGTTCTGGGTTTAGATCACGCTGTGCGCGTTCTCTAAAAAAGCGTCTAAGCAGATCTTCTTCCTCAGGTGAAAATTGCTGCCTCTGTAGTTCTTCACGCCTATTTCTTTCTGTTATCGTTGTAATTTGTACGACAGCAGGGCGCGTCCGCGCTACCAAATCAATAAACGCCCGATTCGCACGTTCCAAGTGCTGAAAATCTTCTGATGTTTCAAGTGTATCGTTCGTCTGTCCGACTGCAGTTTGCAGCGTGAACTCATCTGTATCCCAACTGATCACAATCCCTGTCACGACGATGATTGCTGCTAAAATCAAAATTACCCGCATAGGGTTCCGAAGTGTGTTTCTGAGTTTCATGATTATAAACCTCCAGTATAATTTAGGGGTGAGTCCGATTTCTGAGACGACCGGAACCATTTTTGATTTTTTGTGTTTACGTCCTAAACACACACCTATTGGAAAAAAAAGTTGCAAAAAATGTGGTGTGTCTGAAAAAAGCATCGCGCACAGTAATATCTATTTATGCGCCCTGTGAAATTCGATCTACATGTTCACGGACAATATGCTGAGGGCATAATTTAATAAAGAACCATGCGCCGGGCACCAAAATCAGAAAAGCACCAACGAGGAGATCGTCAAGTCGACCAATGATCGGGAGAAAATCAAAATCGAGTGGATTCACAAAGTAGGCAACAGCAAAAACAATTGCAACTAATTCGGCAAGGATGAGGATCGCCTTCCGATGGATAGGAACGCGTTCATCGATAAACAACCGCCACGTCAACTTGACGAAATTTGGGAAATGGAGGAAAAGACGGAAAAGCCGAAAGGAACCGAGGCCTTTACCGCCAAAAAAAGACTTCATCATAATTTAAAGTTTATCAAAACCATTTTTTATATGCAAACCATTTTTTTCAGAAGTTATCAGTTATCAGTTATCGGTTGTCAGTTTTCAACAATCAGCAGTTATTGGTCGATTTTCACCAGCAGTCAAGTCAGTAGTTAGCAGGCAACGGTTAGTGAGAATAGCAAGGCGGAGATCATTCCTACAAAGTGGAACCGCAATCAGAAAATCGAAATTACCGGATAACTGAATGGCTCCGCTCACAATCCATATTAACTTGACCAGTAGACTCTTTTTTGGTATACTATCCGCAAATAGTATATGTTAGATAGAAGGAGTGACTATGGCAACACAAAACGCGCTCTCTGCGAAGCAGATCGCAGCACAACTTTATACTGTTAGAGAATTTACTAAAACTGAGGCAGATATCGCAAAGACGATGAAAAAGGTTCGGCAGCTCGGTTATGAGGCGGTGCAATGCTCCGCACTCGGTCCGATTGAACCTGCAGCACTGAAAAACATCGTTGACGGTGAAGGTATCAGCATCATCGCGACACATACCAGTTACACTCGGATGCACGATGAACCGCAAGCAGTCATTGACGAACATCAATTGTGGGGATGCAAGCACGCCGCAATTGGTGGACTTCCCGGCGAATACCGTAGTGCTGAAGGATACGCCACATTTGCGAAAGAGGCATCTAAAGTTGCAGCTCGTCTCGCTGAAGGTGGTTTGACCTTTTCCTACCACAACCATAGTTTCGAGTTGGAACGCTATAACGGACGGACTGGGTTAGAGATTTTGTATGCGGAAAGCGACCCGAACTATTTTAAGAGCGAACTGGATACTTACTGGATTCAGCACGGCGGCGGCGACCCAGCAGAATGGGTCCGACAGTTAAAAGGACGCGCCGACATCATCCATCTCAAGGACATGGCGATGCAAGGTTCCACACAACGCTATGCCGAAGTCGGCGAAGGTAATCTTAATTGGCCAGCTATTTTAAACGCTTGTATCTACGCAGGTGTTGAATGGTATATCATCGAACAGGATAGTTGCTACGAACGCGACCCGTTTGAAAGTTTAGGCATTAGCCTCAATAACCTCAAAGAAATGGGTTTCGCATAGACGCGCAGGTTACATGATGCATTGAGGGCGAGGCACGAAACCTCGCCCTACAAGTCCAGCTGAACAACAAACAGAGAAGTCTCTGGTTTGCTGTATACAGATTGAAGATTTCCAGTGATAGCCAATTTTTATTTGACTTTTGTCAGGAGTTACGTTACAATTAAGTGGATTATTTTCTTAACGGGGCGTGGCGCAGCCCGGAAGCGCGCTTGAATGGGGTTCAAGAGGTCGCTGGTTCGAATCCAGTCGCCCCGATCTCTTACATATAATTCGGTTTGTCAGCGTTCGATCACACGCAGCGCAGCAAGTCACAAGAAAGGAGGGAGTTGTAGTAGTGGACAAGTCGTACATTAATGTTGGCATCTTAGGATGGGGTACCGTCGGCACTGGGGTTTCCAAAATCCTATTAAATCAGAATGCCCTCATTGCCAAAAACAGTGGTATTGAATTATGCCTAAAAAAAATAGTCAAACGGACACTTCCTGCCACGCGGGACGGCGTTGAGCTTCCCGCGGATTGTCTGACAACTAATCCCGCAGAAGTCGTCGACAATCCGGATATTGATATTGTCGTTGAACTCATCGGCGGAGTCACGGAAGCACACACCTTCATTAGCCGTGCGATCCGAAACGGTAAACATGTCGTCACAGCAAATAAAGCCCTCCTTGCAGATCACGGCGGCGAATTATTCCAACTCGCTTCAGAGTATCGAGTCAGCCTTAATTTTGAGGCAAGCACTGCGGGTGGCATCCCGATTATCAAAACGCTACAAGAGAGTTTTGCAGGCAACCAAATCCACTCCCTTTACGGCATTGTAAACGGAACGTGTAACTACATCCTAACCGAAATGCACGAACGCGGTGTCGATTTCTCAGACACCCTCAAAGCCTCGCAAGATAAAGGATATGCCGAAGCCGATCCAACACTTGACGTTGAAGGTATTGATGCCGCACAGAAACTCATTCTCCTGATCGCTCTTGCTTATCGGAGCAATATATCACTATCGCAATTCCATGTCGAAGGCATCACAGGCATCACTCAAAAAGAGATCCAATATGCACGCGAACTCGGTTACGTCATTAAACTGCTCGCTATCGCGAAGTTAGGCAATGGGAACCGTATAGAGGCGCGCGTGCACCCGACACTCGTGCCGGAGCGGAGTCTGTTGGCGAACGTCGGCGGTGCATTCAATGCAGTCTGCGTCATCGGGGACGCAGTCGGTCCCACTCTTTTTTATGGACAGGGCGCGGGTGAGATGCCGACGGCGAGTGCGGTCGTTGCGGACATCATTGATGCCGGGAAATCTGTGCAACAAGGTGTAAGCTCCCCAATTTCGCGAGCGTGGCTTGCTGGCGCACAAGCAGAAGTTGATGTCTCTCCGATTGACGATATAGAGACGCGCTACTATCTCCGTTTTGTGGTTGCTGACCGCCCTGGGGTGCTCGCAAAAATCGGTACCATCTTGGGAAACTGGCAGATTAGCATCGCCTCTGTCATTCAAAAGGATCCGCACGGCATGGATACTGTATCGCTCGTTATGCTGACACACAATGCGCGGGAAAAGAATATGCAAGCTGCACTTGCTGAGATTTATACGCTTGAAGACGTGAAAGGTGACACACAACTCATTAGAATCGAAGAAGAGGTTGATTTTTAATTTTTTTTTAAAACTAAGGACTGTTCCACGTGTTCGCCACCGTTGTATAACAAGGGAAACCTGAAGACTGACTGATAGATACTTGAGGTGAAATTGAATATGCAGGAAGGCATAAGAAACACGTTAGTGTTTGACATGAGAGACTTTCGACACGAGGACTTCAAGGAATACGAAGTACTTGTGCCGCCCGCTCCCCTCGGTTTGAGCTATGAGGAGGTAGAATTTAATAACCCTCTGTCCTGTGCAGTCCGCCTGTGTCGCCACGGCGACGACAATGTTTATGTGACAGCTGATATTGAAACGAAAATTTTGGTAGAATGCGGACGCTGTATCACCCCGTTTGAGGTGGACATAACGACAACGTTTGAAGTGCTATTCTCCATCGGTAGCGAATCGTTAGAACAGAGTGAAGCGGATGAGCGATACTATGATGGGGAAACCTTAGATATTTCAGAAGACGTTCGGCAGGCAATTGTTCTTGAAATACCGGCATGGCCGCTTTGTTCCGAAACATGCAAAGGGTTATGCCCACAATGTGGTGCGGAACTCAATATCAACGCATGTTCTTGCGAGCCAACGGATGAGGCACCCGCATCTACCTCTAATCCGTTTTCGGTCCTGTCAAAAATGCTCGAAAATAGTTGAAACGATAACAGATATCAAATTGTGGGAATGAACTTCAGATCAAGACCACAAAAAATTGAAAAGAATTGTAAGGAGATAAGCCATGGCGCATCCAAAACGGAGAACGTCAAAATCGAAAAAAAGAATGCGGCGGAGTCATAACGCGCTCCACGAGAAAGCCACCAGCGTCTGTTCATATTGCGCAGAAACGATCATTTCTCATCGTGTCTGCTCCGGATGTGGACATTACAACGGACGACCTGTGCTAAAATCCACTGACGAGGCGTAGGTAAGGTGTCGGTCAGAAAAACCGACGAGATTTCACAGCAAGTCACGGCTTGCAAGTAGGACCTTACAACGCCAAAAACGCCAAGAGAGACATAATGACGCAACTTCGACATGCAACTATCACGGGAACAGGTTCTTACCTCCCTGAACGGGTTGTTACCAACTTTGATCTTGAGAAGATGGTGGATACAAGTGACGAATGGATTCGTCAACGCACAGGAATTACCGAACGACGCATTGCTGAAGACGATGTCGCTACATCAGATCTCTGTATACATGCTGCACGATGGGCAATTAAAAATGCTAATATCGACCCACTTGACATCGAGATGATTCTCGTTGCTACCGTGACACCTGACACGTTTTTCCCGTCAACAGCGTGCTATGTCCAGAAAGGCATCGGCGCGAAGAATGCCGCCGCAATGGATTTATCTGCTGCGTGTGCCGGTTTCCTTTATGGGTTGGATTTAGCCGATGGCATGATTAGATCTGGACGATATAATACCATTCTGGTCATTGGTGGTGAAGTTTTTAATAACATCATCGACTGGAGCGATAGAAACACATGTGTCCTCTTTGGAGATGGCGCGGGTGCTGCTATAGTCCAAGCCACGGATGAACCTAAAGGGATCCTCGCATCTTATATCGGGTCCGATGGAGATTATGCTGATATTGATCTCCTTGGCATCCCCGCAGGTGGATCCAGAATGCCGATCACCCCGGAAGCGATCGACCAAAAAAAGGACAAACTTCAGATGAATGGTCGAGAAGTCTTTAAACTCGGGGTGCGACTTATGCCCGAAGCCGCGCAACGCGTTCTACGTGAAGCAAATGTCAGCATTGAGGAAATTGATCTGTTGATCCCGCATCAAGCGAATTTGCGCATCATTGAGGCAGTCGGCGACAGACTCGGTGTGCCGCGAGAGAAGGTCTATGTTAACGTTGATAGATATGGTAATACCTCCGCAGCGACGGTGATTATCGCGTTAGATGAGGCAATTCGCGAAGGGCGTGCAAAGCCAGGTGATCTGCTTCTGTTGGTGACTTTTGGCGCAGGTTTAACATGGGGAAGCGCACTCCTACGATTGTAACGGAAATCTGAAAGCCTCGCATACACGTCAGGAGCAGATGACACAACTCGCCTTTATTTTTCCAGGACAAGGTTCACAACAGGTAGGCATGGGCGCGGAATTGGCGCGAGCCTATCCAATTGCCAATACCGTTTTTCAGGAAGCCGACGTTGCCCTTGGACGTGCCTTAAGTCAACTCTGTTTCGAGGGACCGGAAGAAGCCTTAAAACAGACCGAAAATACACAACTGGCGATTTTGACCTGCAGTGTCGCAACATTGCGAATCCTAAAGGAATTTGGTATCACTCCAAACGCAGTCGCTGGGCATAGTTTAGGGGAGTATTCCGCACTCGTGGCGGCAGGCGTTCTCGACTTCGCCGATGCCTTGCGCTTGGTACACGCACGCGCAAGCCTCATGGCGGAAGCCGCGGAAACACAACAAGGCACCATGGCAGCAATCCTCGGCATGGAAGCAGAACAACTGCAAAAACTCTGTGACACGGCTGAAGGGACTGTGAATATTGCCAATTACAACTGTCCCGGTCAATTAGTAATCTCTGGAGGCGTAGATGCTGTCAATCAGGTCGTCTCGCTCGCCAAAGTTGAGATCGGTGAGCGACGGTGTCGTCTTTTGCCAGTAAGCGGAGCGTTTCATTCGCCATTGATGGCACCCGCGCAACAAAAATTCGGATCCGTACTCGATTCGGTGACGCTGTACCCACCAAAAGTTGACATCGTGATGAACGTAACGGGTGAGTTTGTGACAGATGCGGAGAACATTAGGCACCTCCTCTTTCAACAGATAACGCAACCTGTACAGTGGGAGAAAACGCTGCATACTATTGAGAAAACCGGTGTCACCCATTTTATAGAAGTAGGACCGGGGAAGGTTTTGTCCGGGTTAGTGAAACGGACACTTTCGGAAAGTAGTGCTGTGAACGTTGAAGACATTAAGACGCTGTCCCTCATAGCAGATGAACACGGAAATGGTGGATAAAATGGATGTGATAACAGAACAGAATGCTTTTAGAGAAGACCTACTGAGCGGCAAAACGGCTATTGTTACAGGCGCGTCGCGTGGTATTGGCGCGGCAATTGCGCGGAGACTCTGCGAAGCCGGGGCGAACGTCGTTCTCTGCTCGCGTTCTGCCGAGTCAGTCGCACAGATCGCCGATACACTGCAAGGCAAAGGCTACCCTACATATTCAATGGCCGCCGACATCTCTGAAAAGACTGATGTCGAAGCACTTATTGAAAAAACGATTGAACAGTTTTCGCAAATTGATATTCTCGTGAACAACGCAGGCATTACCCGCGACATGTTGCTCATGCGTCTCAAAGATGAGGACTGGGACGCTGTTCTACAGACAAATCTAACCGGCACGATGTACTGCACCCGTGCTGTCCTACGCCCCATGATACGCCAGAAAAGTGGACGAATTATTAATATATCGTCGGTTATTGGATTAATGGGAAACGCAGGACAAGCGAGTTACGCTGCAGCGAAAGCTGGGATCATCGGTTTGACGAAGACTACAGCGAAAGAAGTCGGCGCGCGTGGTATCACTGTGAACGCTATCGCCCCCGGTTTTATCACAACAGATATGACAGCACAAATATCGGAAGAGCATCAGAAACAACTGCTTGAACTGATCCCAGTACGAAAGTTTGGACACCCAGAAGATGTGGCAGACGCTGTCTGTTTTTTGGCATCGGATGCTGCACGCTATATCACCGGTCAAACACTTCAGGTTGACGGTGGCATGGTGATGTAATTCAAGTGCACTTGGAGTTTTCCAAAGGCACCCATACAATGGATGGCTGGTTAACCCGTCCATAGGGCACTGTTTTCAATGCCCATAACCTGTGTGACTGTCTCGACGTAAGGCTTTGTTCGTAAGCCCGTACCACAGAGACGATCAAGGCACTATTTGCCCTGTAATATAAGGACGAATGCTGAACCGCAATACCAATCTTGCGGACAAAAAATTTTATAGGAGATCAAAGAAACGCTATGGCAACAAACCAAGAACGCCTCGTCGAAATTATTGCGAAACAACTCGGTGTTGACGAAGATAACGTTACCGCAGATGCCTCCTTCATGGAAGACTTGGGGGCTGACTCACTTGATACCGTTGAACTGGTCATGGCACTTGAAGAGGAATTCGACATCGAAATTCCCGATAGTGATGCGGAGAAGATTCAGACTGTTCAAGATGCCCTGAGTTACCTTGACGAACATGTATAGGTCAAGATATATCGCTGAGGGTGCATAGTGTTACGCTATTAGCCCTCTTTAGTGCGCGCTTGGACGCGTTGCCAAGCGCGTGTCTGCAACTAAATAAAAAAGGATCGGTCTCGTGGAGCGTGTAGTTATTACAGGAATCGGCGTTGTCAATGCAATTGGCAACACTAAAGAAGAATATTGGGATGCGCTTGCCTGCGGTAAAAACGGAATCGGACCTTTAACGTATTTTGATGCCTCCGAGCATCGCACCCAAATCGCCGGAGAAGTGAAAGGCTTTGAGGCGGAACAGTACATGGATCGCCGTGCCGCGTCCAGACTTCCGCTTTTCATTCAGTACGCACTTGCGGCTTCAATCATGGCGCACAAAGATGCCGGTTTGGAACTCGATAATGTCGATCCTTACCGAGCAGGGGTTCACATCGGTTCTGGGATTGGAGGCATCGGTGTCCTTGAAGATAACGCAAAAACCCTTGCCGAAAAGGGTGCTAAACGCGTTAGTCCATTTCTTGTGCCGTACATGATTCCTAATATGGCAGCAGGGCAGATCTCAATCCATTTCAACCTCAAAGGTCCTAATTCTACGTCCGTCACTGCCTGTGCGAGTGCGAACCATTCTATGGGGGATTCGTTCCGTATCATTCAACGCGGCGAAGCAGATGTGATGTTTACTGGCGGCACGGAATCGGCGATTACGCCATTAGCTTTCGCGGGGTTCTGCTCAATGCGCGCGATGTCGGAGCGTAACCATGAGCCTGAACGCGCTTCTCGTCCCTTCACCAAAGACAGAGATGGCTTTGTCATGGGGGATGGCAGCGGCGTACTCATCTTTGAATCGCTATCGCATGCTAAAAAGCGAGGTGCCCATATCTATGCGGAAATCATCGGTTACGGGGTGACTTCAGATGCTCACGATATGGTAAGCCCGCCTGAAAACGGCGAAGGTGCAGCGAAAGCAATGGAGTTCGCACTCCGGGATGCTGAATTGCCATTAGATGCTATCGACTATATCAATGCACACGGTACCTCTACACCCATTGGCGACATCGCTGAAACGAACGCCATTAAAACCTTGTTCGGCGAGCACGCGTACAAAATCCCCGTTAGTTCCACTAAATCAATGGTAGGTCATCTGCTCGGTGCTGCAGGGGCTGTGGAACTCATCGCCTGCTTAGCTGCAATGGAGAAAGGCTACCTGCCACCGACGATCAACTACGATATGCCAGATGAAGCCTGCGACTTGGATTACGTCCCGAATGAGAGTCGTGATGCAAAAGTTTCAGTCGCGCTTTCCAATGCGTTCGGCTTTGGCGGACATAACACCTCTATTGCCATCCGTAAATTCACAGGTTAGTGTCCCTGCCTCGGAGACTTTATGTACGCAGTCTACATCGGCTTCGGAAGCAATATCGGCGATCGACTGGCACATATCCAGAACGCTATCCACGCCTTATCGAAAACGGAGGGAATCACTTTACAAAAGATTTCCTCCATCTACAAAACTGATCCCGTTGGCTATGAGGCACAAGCACAATTTTTCAACGGTGTCGCTGCAATTCAAACCAACCTCGCTCCGCTATCCTTATTACATACCTTGAAAGACATAGAAACTGCTATTGGCAGACAACACCGTATTCGCTGGGGTCCAAGAGAGATTGACTTAGACATATTAATCTATGGAGACCTGTGTCTCCAGACTGAGAAACTCGTCATTCCGCATCCAGAGATGCATCTCCGCCGCTTCGTATTAGCCCCATTAGCAGAAATCGCACCACGCCTTGTGCATCCTGTTTTTCAAGAAACTATCCAGACCTTGCTTGATCATCTTGAAGATGATCAGTCCGTTCTAAAAAAAGAAGATTGTGTTTTATCTTGAGCAGTTCGTCCAGATTGTGGGTGGGACTATGTATCTTGAGGTGCAAACAGGACGCGGCAGAATGGATATTCTCATCCGTCATAACCACCGAAAATATGTCGTTGACACAAAAATATGGGGCGGAGATATCCGTTATCAGACAGGTAAAGCACAACTCGCAGCCTACGTCAGATTGGAGGCGACTGAGGAAGGATATTATGTCGTGTTCAACCATCGAAACACACTGGAACCGGGCGTGGAGACAGAAACATTGGACGGATTGACAATTCGGAATTATGTGATTCCAGTGATGCAAGAACGCCTGTCAGACTGATGTCTTGTATCCTGTCTCAGAAAACTATTCAAACCCTACTTAGCACTTTGAGAACGGTAAACCCAAAACTATAATGACCTCTTCACGTTTTCTGAATCACGAATCTATAGGG
>JAKZUG010000445.1:0-3527 GCA_047516705.1 Candidatus Poribacteria bacterium
TCGAAAAGCTGCGCACGTCCAAGACGCGATGCGTCCGGTCCCGGTGGACGGAAATTCTCCGGGTCAGTAGGTTTATACTCCGTGACATATTTATATCTGTCCGTAACAACCGCCCGTCCCCAGTAGTTGCTTTCCACATAAGCGTATTCACGCCAAGGTATTTCGTCGCCTTCTGCAAGCGGACGCACACTCATGCCTCCGATTCTTGGGATTTCACCTCGATTGACCTGTGCCGCTTCCGGTGCATCTATACCAGCATAGTTGTAAACCGTAGAAACCAGATCTACGCCAGAGATAAAATGCGCTCTATCGAAACAGTCTTTCTGCACCGGCACACCGTCCCCCAAGCAAGCAACGATGAACGGGACACGGATGCTTTCCTCGTATAGCGTGAACTTCTGGAACATCTGATGACTTCCACACGCTTCACCGTGGTCTGCACTGAAGACGATAACCGTATTGTCGCAGAAAGGTGTTCCTTGAAGTACATTGAGCACGATACCAATCTCCGCATCAACCTTTTCGATGAATCGGTAATAATTCCAGATAAGATACCGCCAATGGAACTCGTCCCAATCGCGCACTCCATTCAGAATTGCCGAGTGGATGAGCGCGTCATCGGTTCTGCGACAAACCTGCTGTAGAACGGTTTCGCTTTCATCGTAATGGAAGTTTTCGGGCAGCGGCGGTAATTCATCTTCGGTTACAAGCCCCTGCTGCAACGGATTTGGGACGCGCTTTTCCTCGTGGTTGTGCAGATATTCGCACACATCGTGCGGATTGACGTAGCCAATTTGTAGATAGAATGGCGCGCTACCGTCGTAGGTTGTCAGAAAATCTATCACAGCGTGCGTAGAAGCTGAATCGTAATACTCCCCACCGCCCGCCCCGATGTCACGCGCCCCATAATACAAGGTATGGAAACTGTCGCGCACGTTTCTACCCGGCACGTGCCACTTACCACAATGGAAAGCCATATATCCATTGGCATTCAGAGCTTGCCCAATATCCTGAATGTCCTCATGCAGATGTCCACCGTTAAAGGGTATACCGGTCTCTGAAGTGTAAAGCCCCGTTGCCCAACTTGATCGTGCAGCAGCGCATACTGGATCGCTACAGTAAGAACGCATGAAAGATGTTCCATTTCGGTGGAGGCGGTCAATGTTCGGTGTGTGTATGTATGGATTTCCATACGCCGAAATAGCATTCCAAGATTGCTGATCCGTATTGATAAAGAGGATATTCGGTCGTTTGTTCATGCACTGCCCTCCGCGATCTCTTTAAGCACAAAGGTTTGGAAGAAGTTGGCAAAAATTGCCACGTTGCCGTGCATATCAAGCCACCAGTAGGACGGAAGAAGCCCTTCTCCGTACAGGTAATAGCCATCAAGTTGCGTTTCGTGCATCTTGATCGATTCAAGGAAGCCGATACGGTTCATAGGTCTCAACTTCTCAAGGTCTTCCAAGACAGCCATTTCCACGACTTCGCCTGACTCCTGAATCGCCCCACTGAGCGCAGGAATCACATCGAACAGTGCCCAGTTGCAGGTGAACGGCATATCTTTCTGCATCAGACCAATGGTAATCTCAGCGTGGTTAACGGTCAGCCGAATCTCGTCCGCAACGCGTTGACCCTCACAGGCGAATGTAGAATATCTGTCCTGACAGTTGTTTTGTGTCTGGATGTACCACTTACCTGTGAGCGATCGATATAAATCGTTAGCGGTATGAAAACGGAGTTGTAACTCTTCACCGCTCGTTGTGTTGGTGTATCCAATCGTGTAGTGCCAGCGCGCATCGTCCGTCTGCTGCCGTCTGATAACCGCCTCGCCGAGACTTAGGTTATCTTGCAGGTGCTCTCTTATCGCGTAACCACGCCAGTAATTCGGAAGTATATCGTAAACATGCCCGGTGGCTTCGGCGCTTGTTCGGCTTGTTTTGGGTTCCGCATAAAATTTGAGGAACGTTTCGATCAATTGCTGTGCGAACTGCGGTTTTTGTGCACCATAGTTGTAATCAAACGACCAATGCAACCCTTCGCTATTGTTCATGCGTCGACCTCACTTTCGACTATTCCGCACGGGGGATTAGAACGCTGCCATCAGGCAAAGTGGCGCGAAACGCAAATGTCCAACCGCAGTAGTTAGATCCCAGCGTATTACTCAATTTGAGGACGATTATGTTCCGCCCTTTTTTCAGATCGACTTGGATAGTCTGCGCTCGGAAGGCATCGTGATGTCCTAGATCCATCCGCTCATTTGCATTCACCCGGAGAATCAGCCGATCATCCCACGCCAGGCGGAGGCTTGCTGTCGTGTCCTCTGTCACTTCTAGAATACATCTCGCGATAGCCGCGGCATCCCGACTGTGGCTGGGTGTCCCTAGTATATGGGGACGAAAGACGTGATTGAAATCTACGAACCCACGCAGCGCGCTCCGCTTTTTCCAACGGGCAACATTCCTGCCGAGTTCGCGGGATCCCTCCGTCAGCCAAGGAGATTTCTCGTCGTGCATACCGTCGAAAGTCGCCCCGGGCTCGAAGTCGCCCTCCGCATCCAGATCTGCTTCCATGGCACGATCTTCGCGATTCCAGAATGGTCCGCACACCCACCAACTGCCGCTGTCCGGCAGCGGAAGGTCGTAGGTTCCCCTAGGCAGCTCGCCCCACGGCGGCTCAAATCGCTCGGCGGGTTGGAGCAGATGCCAGTCTGGCATCTCAAAAAAGGGACGTACCGGTCCCTCCTGATACCAGTACGATGTCGCACAGATGTCATTTTGCATCGCACCGAACCGTACGTGTATCGATTTCCTGAACTCGATACTGTCCCGCTCGAAGAACCGGTAACCTACCAATCGCTGCGCCGGTCGGGCTTGACCGACATCGGCGTGTGTGTAGTAGGGCAAACCCGCGTAGAGATGCGTCTCAGGCGTATGTAATGCCCCGCCGTACGATGAGCCGAATGTATCTTCGCCCCCAATTCCCCGAAGGTAGGCGGGATGCTCGCCATCGCCGTCTATGTAGATGTTATCTCCACCGCCGTGGCTCCAACGATCGGTATCATCGTAAAGCCGCACACCGTAGACAAGCCCAACCAGTTGACCCGGACCGTCCGCATCTAGCAGGAGAAAATCTTCGCCGTACCGTTCCGTCGGTGCCTCGCGCCGCCAACGGGCGCAGAAACGGCGTGGTTCTTCAAGTTCTTGATCCGGAAAGCGGTGCCAGTTGATAAACATAATAATCGGACTGTCTCCTACGCCACGCTCCATCTCGATTCGGGCTGATCGGGCAAAAGGCATGTCAAAATAACAGTTGTAGCCGCTGAAACTTTGCACGGATAGATAGCGATTGTTCACCGGATACCAAGGAAGTCCATGCATCACCCCAAAAAAGTCTCCAAACGGTGCCTCGATATAGGGCACAGGTTCCTCGTCGAAACAGATGCGGATGATAACCTGACGTCCGTTCCCCTCGCGCCCCGCTGTCCCCCAGATGTGCCGTATGCAGCCCGGACCTTCCAAGTTCGCAAT
>JAKZUG010000446.1:0-2991 GCA_047516705.1 Candidatus Poribacteria bacterium
AATTAACATAATTCGTGCGGCTATCTACAAATTTATCGCAATTTTTTTGACATTCGCAGGAATTGTGGGTATAATTAAACGATAATGAGATTCGTTATCAATTTTTTAGAAGCACAAGCTCTGACATAAGTTTGGAAATCTCATTGCCACTATCACTAAATATGATAATGAGTCTCAATATCATATTTAATTGGAAGATTTATCTTTATGAAGAAACAACTCGTTCTCCTCACTATTTGGGGACTGTCTGTTTTACTAAGTGCTGGTGCTATCGCTGAATCAAACCCGTTCTCGGTTTCTGGATACGGCGTAATTAACTACGCCCACTTCGATTGGGAACTCGACCCAGACAAGCGTGCTGCTATTGACGTAGAACGTTTTGTCATCGCTCCAAAATACCGCATCAACGATACCATCCGACTTGAATCGGAACTCGAATTTGAACACGGTGGTACCGGTAGCACGATGGAATTTGACAAATTTGAAGAGTTCGGGGAATTCGAGACAGAGATTGAAAAAGGTGGCGAAGTGATCGTCGAAAAACTCGCTGCTGTTTTCTCTTTCCTGCCATCCTTCAACCTCCGCGTTGGACACATCATTGTTCCAGTCGGGCTTGTTGCGAAACGGCATCGACCGCAACACTACTTTACGACAACGCGTCCCGAAGCAGAGACACATCTCATTCCGACGATCTGGCACGAAACCGGTGTTGAACTGTTTGGTACACTCGGTTCGCTGAAGTATCAAGCGCAGATTGTCAACGGCTTGGATTCAACCGGTTTCGGTTCGCGGCACTGGATCGTTCGCGGACACCAATTGCGATTTGAAACAATCAATGCTGAGGCACCCGCGTTTGTCGGACGACTTGATTATGTGTTTCATGAGAACGCAACCGTCGGTATCTCTGGCTACTACGGAGACACCGCCGCGAACCGTCCGAAACCTGACGTGGATTTCGACGCACACGTCGGAATTGTCAGCCTTCACGGATTTTACGAGGCGAATGCCGTGAAAATCCGAGGTTTACTCCTCTGGGGAACACTTGAAAATGCAGACCAACTCTCCAAAGTCAATCGGACCCTCTCTAATAACCTCAATGTGAAGCGGACACCGATAGGGAGTTCGGCCTTAGGTTGGTACATCGAGGCAGGCTACGATATTTTATCATTTTTCAGGCAACCAAATAACAGCGCGGAACATCATGACCTGAAGGACACGCCTCCAGACAAGGTCTTAGATGTCTTCGCTCGCTACGATTTTTACGATACGATGGCGAGCGTTGAAGGGATTATCTTTGACAATCCGAGGTGGGAAAGAAGCACGTGGACTTTTGGGATTAACTACCACGTTCATCCAAAGATGGTTTTTAAGAGCCACTACTCACTCCGACGGTTAGCGACGAAGGATAAAAACAGAGAAAATACCTTCGCACTCGGCTTCGGTTTTCAATATTAACAAAAGGATTAGGACTTACGCAGCGCGTTCAGAAGTCTCCCTGATAAGGGGGATTTAGGGGGTTTAAAAAGCAAAAATCTACCATCGCGTCTAAATTTGCGTAAGTCCTGAAAGTATAACACAGTTTTAAAATATTGCGTAAGTCCTATTTCAATAAGGAGAAGATTTATGATAACTGTTGCAAATCGTATTTATGTCGCATCTGAGTATCAAGACGAGTTTGAGGAGCGATTCCGAAGCCGGGCGCGTCTCGTTGACGGGATGCCCGGATTCATCTCGAACCAAGTTCTACGTCCCGTCAACGAAGATGATCCGTATGTCGTTTTAACGTTCTGGGAATCGCGAAAGGATTTTGAAAACTGGGTAGAATCCGAGGAATTCCGTAAGGGGCATGCCCAATCCGGTACATTGCCCGAAGAGGCGTTCACACAATCAAACAAGCTGGAACTTTACGAAGTTTTCCTCGATTCCACGAGACCTGAACTCGTTGAGGAGCCGCGGGGTGGTCCGTTCAAAGTCCATTAAAGCCAACCTGTCCCCTGAGTGATTTATTCAGCGTTACCTGATGGCGAGGCATGTTGAGGTTGCATACATCCTCGCCTTGCACAAAAATACAATGGATTGAAATCTGCCCTAATGTGTGATATACTAACCCAAGTTGCTACTAACGAATTTTGGATGTTTCAACAGGGGTTTCATCCACTTTCCGCACCCCGGATGAAGATTAACAAATAAATTGGGTAATCTTGGACTACATGACGTGCGATGAATCGCACGACTACGAACGGTTCTGCTTGTCGTCGTGCTATTTATAACCCGTTCAGAAATTACCTGATTAAATACTTAAACTTCATGAGGGGTGCTATGTCTATAAATAGGTGGCTTGCGTTATACTCATAAATCATGTCAATCGTTCAATTAAAACGCAATAATCTATAAATAGGAGAAAACAATGGATAACGGAAGAACCGACGCAATCATCCAAGAAATAACTTATGCCTATTGGCTGGAAATAGAAACCACAATCAACTACTTGGCGATTTCGGTAGATTTGGATGGTATTCGTGCCGAAGAGATTAAGAAGTCTCTGGCAGCAGATATCCAAACGGAAATTACACACGCACAGGGACTTGCTGAACGGATCAAGGAGATCGGGGGTAGGGGTGCCCGGTTCATTTGTCTTTAAACCCGAACAGGCATTCCTGCAACCGCCGGAAGATTCGACAGATGTTGTGGCTGTCATTCACGGTGTCATTGAAGCAGAAAACGCCGCGATTCAACAATACAACAAGATTATCCGCTTATGCGATGGGATCGACTACGTCACGCAAGACCTCTGCGTCAAACTCCTCGCCGATGAGGAGAAACACCGTCGGGAGTTCAGAGGGTTCCTCAAAGAATACGAGAATGACTAATCCCATTATAGTAAAACCTAAAAATAAGTTGACATTTTAGGAAATAGTGGTCCTCTCCTCCTCGCTGGCGAGGTTTCCTAACCTCGCCAACTCGGGTGTAAAGATAATTATAGACTTTACT
>JAKZUG010000447.1:0-4739 GCA_047516705.1 Candidatus Poribacteria bacterium
CCTCTGGAGTGCAGAAACCTACCCGTCCGAAACCTGTAATAGGTGTGATATATTGTCTCAAATTTCTCTAATCTTTAGGTCGAGCTCACGTTACTGTTACTATTATAGTGAAGCCCATAATTACTTGGACATTCTGAATAGGCGGGGTTACAAACCCCGCCAGCGAAGGAGGGGTTGTTATTCCCAGAAGTGTCAACTTATTTTTCGGTTTTACTATAATGACGCGATTTGGAGGACGAAAGGTTGCATCGTGTGGGAAAACTTGCAAATTGAATGAATTTGTAGGTCATTAAAAAATAGGTGCGGTTGAAAAACCGCACCTGTCATTACAAGGTGTGTTGGATCTCTAAATCGCCAAGGACCAGTTAGATTAAATCAAGCCTGTTTCCGTAAGCGTGTTGCGTAAGGATTCGAGATTTGCCGGGCCCATCGGTACGAGGGGTAAGCGCAATTTTCCGTTAAGTTTGCCCATGAGTTGGAGCGCGGTCTTTGCTGGAATGGGATTCGTTTCAATAAAGAGATTAACAGCGAGTGGCAAGGATTTATAGTGGAGTTTACGAGCAAGTTCAAGGTTTCCTGCGTGGAAAGCGTTGCACATCTCCGCGACATCAGCCGGTGCAATGTTCGCAACAACCGAGATAACCCCTTTGCCGCCAACAGCGAGGATCGGCAGCGTGTTAACATCGTCACCAGAGAGTACGACGAAATCATCAGGGCATAAGTTGACGACTTCACTGGCACGTTTGAGTTCACCCGTCGCTTCCTTGAGCGCGACGATGTTTGGGTGTTCCGCAAGACGCGCTATGGTAGGTGAAAGGATGTCAGTACCACAACGTCCCGGAACGTTATAGATAATGATCGGTATATCTACTGTGTCAGCGATTTTCATGTAGTGGGCGTAGAGTCCATCTTGGGTAGGCTTGTTGTAATAGGGCGTGACAATGAGTGCGGCATCAGCACCGGCGGCTTTAGCGTGCTCTGTCGCGCGTAGTGTACGCGTCGTTGAGTTAGAACCAGTACCCGCGATAACAGGGACCTGTCCATTTACAGTCTCAACAGTGAGTTCTATGACCCTATCATGTTCAGCCTCAGACAGCGCGGGGGATTCACCTGTTGTGCCACACGGGACGATGCCGTGTGTGCCGCCGTCAAGCTGAAATTGAATCAGTTCCTTGAGTTTCGCTTCATCAAGCGATTCATCGTCCTTAAACGGTGTGACAAGTGCAACATAAGAGCCTTGAAACATGATGTAAATTCTCCTTGCTGGCTACGGCACAACGGCGTGTGCCTGCTACTTTTAATAGTTCCATGCGTCTGCTGTGAGCTCGCCGACGTAGATAACACGGGCATCGCCTTCAAGATAGACGTTTTTCGCTTCGCCGTTTTCCACTTCAAAATGGATCTTCAAGACGACACCGCTTGCTGTATTGACAGAAACAGGTGATTCTACTTTACCCAGCGACGCGGCGACGATTGCGGAAGAGATCGAACCTGTACCACAAGCGAGTGTCTCATCTTCAACACCCCGTTCATACGTCCGGATGTCAATTAACCCGGGAGACTGGATACGGATAAAATTGGTGTTGGTGCCAGCGGGTTGGAAATCGTCGTGATAGCGGGTCTGCTGGCCAAGGTCAAAGACATCCGTCCCTTCTAAATCATCAACAAAGAAAACGACGTGCGGTACGCCACTATTCGCGAAGCCGACGGTATGCATTCCTTCGTCTAACTGGAGTGGGACATTCAACCGAATATCCGTGGGATCGCTCATACGGACTTTAACGCTCTCACCGACTATTTCGGATTCATAAATTCCGGCGTTCGTTAGGAATCGCATCTGCTCAGACGCGATGCCGTTCAGGTAGGCGAATTTGGAGATGCAACGTGCGCCGTTGCCACAAGTTTCCACTTCACCACCGTCAGCGTTAAAGTAGCGCATGCGAAAATCGACATCGTCTGCCTTTTCGACGAGGAGAACGCCGTCGGCTCCGACGGACATACGGCGTTGGCAGAGTTTTTGCACAAACTCTGTATCGGTGCTATCAACGATCTCCGCCAAATTATTGATGATGACGAAGTCGTTACCCGCACCACTGAGTTTCATAAAGGGTATTTTGTCCATTTCAGGTCCTTTGCTGCGGAGATACGGTTTTTAATATGATAGAATTATTTGGCTTTCAAGTCAAGTATTTTTTGCGCTGCCGCGGGTGGGTTATCATATGGCTGACATGAGGGCATGCGTGCGGAGTTCCGCTACAATGTCTAAAACACCGTCGTAACTATCGCATGTAACAAGACGATAGCGAAAAGGTTTGACGTGTGGAATGCCCTTGAAATAATTGGTATAGTGCCGACGCATCTCCAATAGCCCGCGTCTTAAGCCTTTCCACTTAATAGAGAAGTCGAGATGCTTTCTAAAAGCAGCGATGCGTTCATCTATTGAAGGTGGTGCAAGCAATTCGCCGGTTGCAAAATAGTGTTTAATCTCGTTGAAGATCCAAGGATAACCGATTGCGGCGCGCCCGATCATGATACCGTCAACGCCGTATTGTCTTCGCATCTGCGCTGCTTTCTGAGGACTATCGACATCGCCGTTACCGAAGACAGGGATCGTCATACGAGGATTGTCTTTAATCCTGCCGATGAGTGTCCAGTCCGCATCGCCTTTATACATCTGTCGCCGGGTTCTGCCGTGAATAGCGATGGCTTGGATACCGACATCCTGTAGCCGTTCTGCGACTTCAACGATGTACTTCGTATTATCATCCCAACCGAGCCGAGTTTTAACGGTTACAGGCAGGTCGGTGGTTTTCACCATTTCGTCAGTCATCTTCACCATTCTGGGTATGTCTTTCAGAATACCAGCACCTGCGCCTTTACAGGTGACCTTCTTAACAGGACACCCATAGTTAATGTCAATGATGTCGGGTTGGACCTTCTCGGTAATCTCGACAGAGGCGCGCATGGAATCGATGTCGTGCCCAAAGATTTGGATACCGATAGGTCTCTCCACTTCAAAGATGTCTAACTTGGCGACGCTGGGGGCAGCGTCGCGGATCAGTGCCTCGGAGGAGATGAATTCCGTATACATGAGATCTGCACCGTTCTCTTTGCAGACTGCGCGAAAAGGCGGATCGCTGACATCTTCCATCGGTGCGAGTAGAAGTGGAAATTCTGGGATGTTGAGGTTGCCGATTGTTACCATGATATGTTATCGCAATAAGTAGTTTTGGGATTAGTTAATTTGGTTTTCACAACGGAATAAGTAGTTGTATACTTGATTTAAGTTATTTAAATCCAACCTTCATTTGAATCAAGAGATTTTTCATACATAAATTCCAAGTATGATTCAGATTTGCTAAAAGCATATTCTTTTGATTGACGAATTTGACTTATATTCATTTTCTCTATAAGATTTTTGGTGTTGATAATATCTTCCATTCGTTTTGGGTTTTTGTATAGGTAAAATCCCGTGAAGGGGTTGAGTGGCAGAAAAAAGATCGCGTCATGCGGAATTGTTATAGTAGTGCAAATGAATTCTTTTCCATCTGCTACTGTTATACGTGGATCATCATTAGTATAGTCTAATTTCCAGCCACCTTTAAATTCAGATTCCATAGTATATTGTATGTGAACAGGATTATCACTTGTGATAAATTGTTGATTGTCTGTTGGTTTGATTCGCACTATGTAGCCTTCCCAATCTAATAATAATGGAAATGTTTGTGACATTGCAAGTTCTGTTAAGAATCCTTTACCTTTAATGCGTTCATTTACTGACCCTTCTTCACCTCTCGTTAACGCTGCTCTATAATTAGGACTATTTGAGAGGAAATAGTTTAGGAGGTATTTCATGTTTACTATGTTTTTTAGTCTTTGATTACCTTCTAAAATTGCGTCTACTGAATCTGCGAATACTGATTCCATGTTCTCAAATTTTATTTCCATCGGGGCTTCTCGTGTTACCATCAATTCGTAAAGTTGTTCTACGTCTATTATGTCTTTTACTTTTTGATTAGTGCCTTTAAAAGTTGCATTTGGTGATTGTTCAAAATGTGATTTCATTCGTTGAAAATCTAATTTTATTAATTCAAAATCTTCGTATTCTTCATTTGTGCTATTATATCCTCTCATCTGACACAGACCGTTTATTCTCTTTTTTTCAATTTTACCATGTTTATCTAAGACATAAACTCTTAATTTGTCTTTCTCACGTACCTCCCTTAGGTCGCATGTAAATCTTCGTATGTGGAAGGCGGAGAGCCAATGCTGTTTTTGTTCTTTTTCAGTCATTTTTTTACTCATAAATAGTTCCGAGATTAGTACTTTTGAGATTGGAAATTGATTGAAGATTTAGAAAAGTGTTTCATATTGTTCTCCATAGTGGCGTTCTGCTTTTGGTCTGGTGTCAATCTGATATGGCAATTCAACGGGTATATGACCAGTATTGAAATAGGGTAATATTACAAAAGTTTACAGTTATTGAATCCGTCTCATATATTCGTCGTGTTTTCCTATCCAGAACCAGACGAGAACCCCATTTTCTTCACGTGCTAAAGCGCGATAGTCTCTATTGATCCGGGCAGCCCAACGCGTGCCAACTTTCTTCAAATTCAAGGACGGATGTCGTGGATTCTGTTTTAGCAGTTCAAATTTGTTGTCTGCGATTTGTTGAACCGCACGTGGAAGATTTTGATAATGTTCCCAAAAATCTTGACTCGTTTTATAGATCTTTGCAC
>JAKZUG010000448.1:0-7011 GCA_047516705.1 Candidatus Poribacteria bacterium
GTTTCCTTTAGGAACTGTGAAAACGAAACCGAAATTTAATATCTGTCTGCACAAGTGGGACACCTCCGACTTAGCGGAAGGTAAATATACAGTGCGGCTCAGTGTTAAATCGAAAATCGGTGAAATCAAAAGAGACAGAACTGTTGTTGAAGTGAACCGTACAGCACCGCTCATTTTGAGGCATGCGTCGCAGGCGTGGTTTTCGGGGAATAGCGTTGCGTCAGTGGTTGTGTGGGAAACAGACGAAGTATCTATCGGCGAAATAGAGATTTTCCAGTTAAACAGAGACATCAGCAGAACTGTCCGCTCGGATTCAGAGAATCTTCTCCATATCATAAACTTGTCAGATTTAGGTATATCCGCCGGTGCTTACATGTATCGCTTGTTAGTGAAAAATCGGGCAGGGGTACTGCGAATTGATGACAACAACGGTGCGTTGTATGTGGTTGAGGTGCAGGACGCTCCGATTTATCCACTGTATCTCTTGCAAGGCACATCAGCCGAACGCGCGTTGCATGCTGTTGACACACCGGTAGATATCAATAGAAACGGAAGATTGGAACTCATCACTGCGGAAATAGGGACGAACTTAGCACAAATTTTTGAGATTGAGGACAATGGTAGATTCAGACGAATTTTCTCATTTACTGAACCGTTCTTGCCAAGGACAATTGCGGACACGGATAACGATGGGCTCATAGAGATATTGTGCAACTCGCCAGATGGGATGTTCTTACTGGAACAACCCGCACAAGGCGAATTTCCAACGGAACGTATCTGGGAAGCTCCAGGGCAATGGGGTCTAACAATTGCGGATGCGGATACAGATGGCACACCCGAAATTTTCACCCGCGATGACACCACTAATTCTATTTCAGTATACGAAGCAGATAGCGATAACAACTATCGCAATACCGCTACACTCGAAAACCCGACGTTAGGCAGCAACGGACTTAGCGCGAATTTCGCTACCGGCGATTTTGATAGCGATGGGCGATTGGAGATTTTAATTGGGGATAGCGACGGGGATATATTTGTATATGAAACGATTGGAGACAACCAATATAGACATACATGGACAACTACGCTGCCCGAAGGTATCCCAGAACTCTTTGCCGCTGGGGATATGGACGGTGATGGTAAAGCGGAATTCGCTGTCTGTGGGAAAACAGGGACCAAGGTCGGCACCATAGCACTTGACATTCGGTACAATCACTGGCTTTTAACCGTCTTCACATCCGATGGAGATGATACTTACCGACCCGTATGGACGCAACGGATTCGTGATGTGCGAGATGGCGGGAATGGGATGACTATTGCGGACGCGAACAACGATGGACAGAATGAATTGTGCATTGCCGTCGCGCCGAATTTCTACCTTGTGCAATACGATGGCGTAGATTATCGTCCCATCTGGCACCATGCAGCGACAAACACTTTCAGTCCGATTGTAGCAGATCTCAATACGGACGGTGCGAACGTTTTGCTGTTTAATAGCAATAACACTTTAACTGCTTTCGCCACACCGCCAACCTCAAACTTACCATTGAGGAGTCGTGCACCGTGGGGGATTACTGCGAAACCCGTTGACTCGACATCCATCCAGCTTTCATGGCAGCCCGTGCAGAACGCTGTAACATATACCCTCTATCGTGGAGAAAGTGAGGGTTCATTGAAACAGATTCGGGAAGAAATTCAGGAAACAGATTTTACAGATACAGGACTCACCACGGGACAAACTTACTGGTATGCGCTTATATCTCGGAATATAAAAGGTATATTTTCAGGGCAATCGACACCGGTATCTGTTGTAGCAACCGGACGACCACGGCTACGTGATGCGGTGTATTCACCGCCGAATCAACTGTCATTGACGTTTGATAAACCGATGGGTATTTCTGCCACATATACTGGACGTTACCGTCTGCACAAACAGGACGATATGGAAAGTGGGTTAGAGAGCCACACGCCTCGTTCGGCGATTCTTGACAAGACTCGGAAGCGGGTCGTACTCACATTTCCTCCTGAAGTCTTCCATACAGGCAACGGTCATCAGATTGAGGTACTACAACTTTCGGATATATACGGTGCCGATCTCGAAGATGACGCGAGAATGCTGACGATAATGCTGCCAGTCCCCAAACTTGCAGAGACAATCGTCTATCCAAATCCAGCGGAATGCGATCAGGTTACATTTGATAATCTACCGGTGGGAACGCATATCTACATCTACGATGTCAGCGGCACCTGTATTGCATCGTTCGCGAAAACGGAACGTGAACGGGACAAAAAAGTTTGGGATCTCTCTGGCATTAGTAGCGGCATTTATATCTATGTCCTTTCGTCTGACACGGATCGTCGCGTTGGCAAACTCTCTGTCGTCCGTTAAAGAGGGCAGCCACAAGGGCTACCCCTACAAAACGGTTTCTATTTGACCGTGTTGAGGGATACAAAGGAAGGTTTGAGTTTAAACACGTTACGGATCGCTTTTACCGCCTTTTCCCGTTCGTTGGCTTCCAATGCGACTTGTGCGAGATGGTAGTGTGGCTCAATAGCATCTTTCTGAAGATTGATAGCACGTTCTAACGTTTTCATCGCTTTATTGACCTGTCCGCGCTTCGACAAAATCCAGCCCAAGGTATCATGATAAGCGGCTACATCTGGATTCAGCGTAACAGCAGTATACGCTAACGCTTCAGCAAGTCTTAGTTTTGGGGAAGCTTTCGGATCTCCAAGCCCTGTCATTAACGGTTGCCGGTAGTTGTCTGCATAGAGGTGTGCGAGGTTGTTGTATGCTTCGCCATACTTGGGCGCGATACGTATCGCTTTCTCATAAGCGCGTTGCGCGTCTAACACACGTCCAAGTTCGGCATACGCCGTGCCAAGGATATTGTAGGTTTCATAGTCCCGTGTAGTCCCTTCCGCTACTGAAGTGAGTGGGGACACACCGACAAGCGACGCTTGGGCAGCAAACACATCCGGTGTCTCATCATCTCGCGCCTCTAAAAACAACTCATACGCTTCAACAGCAAGTGCGTACTGACCTTCCTTGAAGTATGCGAATCCGAGCTTCCTATAGAAGTCAATAGGGAGTGCACCGAGCCCGCGGCTGAGTTCATAAGAACTAATGGCTTTTCTATAATAACCCTCTTGAATATAGAAATCACCTTCTGCTAAGGAACGTTTTACCAATTCCGGCAGTTTATCAGCGGAGAGTCCAATGCGCGGTAGATGTTCTGATTCTGCTCTGAAGTGTTTCTGATGTTGGGTGAACCCGATTATCCCCGCAATGAGTACAGCCCACAAAATTAGGTAGGCACGCGTCCGGAACACCCATTGTTTAGAGAGATACTTGCTTGGGTATAATAGGGTGAGGAAAAAATTAGTCCGCGCCGGCTCAAGTGCTGTTCCCTTGGGGTGGTACGGCACAGTGGCGGCATTCGGTGCTAACACAGGGAGGTTAACAGACGAACCTGCAAGCCGAGGCGATCGTGCGATTGCGTCTGATAAATCCGTTATATCCTTATTTTCTCGTTGTGGCGATTCCGTATCAGATGCTACCGCTTCCGTATCTTCCGTTCCATCTATAATTTCAACCGATTCATCAGCAAATTGGGTATTACCTTTCGCTTCACCTACATCTTCTGAATCCGTTAGCGCCTCTTCATCAAGATTATTAGGCAGACTTGCGGATGTTTCCGCTGCTTCTGTCGGTTCAGTTTCATTTATAATTTCAGCAGATTCGTCAACGGATTGTGCCCGATCCGCCGTGTCAGTTATCTCGTCAAGTTCTATTAAAGTCGTTTCAGTTGGATTAACAGGCGGATTTGTAGAGGTCAACTCTATAGAGATACTCGACTGTTCGTCATCGAATGCCTCATCCGTTACCCTTTCTTCCGCTTCTTCTATAGGTGTATCGTCGGATGCCTCTGTTTCAATAAAAGGCTTGACGTAAGACAGCGGCGAATTTTGTGCCGATGTCCGACCGCGATTTCTCTTCTCTTTATTTGAAGTAGTTCGACCCTCCGCAGCAACAGACGGGGACCCAAGGTTTCCAAAATTTACTGTCGGTGGTGGCTCATCTACCGCCATCTGTTTATCATGCGTTTCAGGCTTGGATATTTCTGGAGATGTGGTGGCACCGTCGGCGTAGCGGCTCTGAATTCGGGAGATACTTTTCTTAACCTCTATCCGCGTGAGCATAGAATCAATTTCACGGAGTGATTCAAGCGCGGGGAGTACACTGGGGGTTCCCAATTCGCTGATAGCTTCAAGCATTGCCCAAAGCGTTAAATCATTTGACTCCGTTTGCAATGCGCGGAGAAGAGGCTCCGTAGCACTTGTAGCATCCAAGTCCTGAAGTGCCGTTGCCGCCTCACGCCGTATCATTGAATCTGAGTCGGCAAGTGCCTCAATTAGGAACTTTACGCCGTGTGGGCTGCCTTGCGTGGCAAGCCCCACGATGGCACTGCTACGCACAATGCTCGGCTGCGTTGTATCTGTTAGATTCTGGATGAGTTGCTCAAAAGATAACATATTTTTTGGATGCGATTTATTCTTCATAGTGCGAGGCTTGCACCACGCCATACATTGCTAATAATGCCCTATAACGCACCCCAGGATTGTATTAGGTGCCTTTGGAACCTCGCTACTATTAGTTAAGACATTATCCCCCTTAGTAAAACGACTTTTGCGGAAGTGAGGTTTCAAATCTCCGCAATACGGTAGGGCTTGTATCCAAATGTTCCTACGGTATTGAGATAGGAAGCGAAGGTATAAATATACCCTTTTACAGATATAGGCACATGATGTTGCTTTCCTATAACATAACGCTCCTATGGCATTGAAGACTGAGAGCCGACTGCCTCTGCTAAGAAAAAAGACCGCTTGACATTTCCCAGAAAAGTCTGTATCATAGGACATATCTTTTCAATAGACATAGGAGAAATTTATGCAAAACAAGTTTTTCACACAAGTCTCTTTACTCATTGTTCTGATACTACCGCTTGCAACGCTTTCACCTGCGTATGCTGATTCGCATCAGCAGCAGGGTGGCACTTTAATATTTGGGCGCGGCGGTGACTCCGTCGGATTAGACCCAGCACTTGAGGAAGATGGAGAATCTTTCAAAGTTTGCGATAACATCTACGATACACTCGTTGAATACAAAGATGGAAGCACCGAACTTGAACCGGGTCTCGCTAAAAGTTGGGAAAGTTCAGGAGACGGTTTAACGTGGACTTTTTACCTACGGGAAGGTGTAACGTTCCATGATGGAACCCCATTCAACGCCGAAGCGGTGGTGTTTTCCCTCAATCGACAACACGATAAGACACACCCGTTCCATAACGTTGGTGGCAGCTACATTTATTGGATAGCTACTGGCTTGACAGAGATTGTGGATAAAATTATTGCGATTGAGGAGTTCACTGTCCAAATTCACCTTAAAACGGCTTATGCACCGTTTATCTATACGATTGCCATAACTCCGTTCTCCATTGTCAGCCCAACAGCAGTTCAAAAATGGGGCGATGCATTTTCCAACAATCCGGTTGGCACCGGTCCGTTCAAGTTCGAGCGATGGGACAGGCAAGATAAAATCGTGCTTGAGGCAAACGATAATTATTGGGGCGGACGCCCAATGTTAGATAGAGTCATCTTTCGTTCTATTCCTGACAATTCGGTGCGACTCATTGAACTTCAGCGGGGAACCCTCCACGCGATGGAGTTCCCAAATCCGGACGATTTGGGACAGATTCGAGATGATGCGTCGCTTGAATTGCTATCGCAACCCGGGATGAGCATCGGCTATTTGGCGATGAACATGGACAAACCGCCGTTTGACAATCTTAAAGTACGGCTCGCGATAAACCACGCCATTAACAAATCAGCGATTATTGAACATCTGTATCAAGGTTTGGGGATCCCAGCAAAAAATCCGATTCCACCGACGCTCTGGAGTTATGACGATACAATTGAGGACTATGCCTACGACCCAGAACTCGCGAAGCAGCTTCTCACTGAAGCCGGATACCCTGATGGATTTGAGACAACACTCTGGGCATTGCCGGTGCCGCGCCCCTATATTCCTGATGGACGTGCCCTTGCGGAAGTGCTGCAATCCGAGTTCCGAAATATTGGCGTTGAGACAAAAATCGTGACCTACGATTGGGGCACCTATCTTGAGAAAACAAAAAATGGCGAACATGATATCGCAATGTTAGGATGGAGTGCTGACCTGGGTGATCCAGATAATTTCCTCTATTTTCTTTTAAGTAAATCGTCAGCGGAGAAGCCCGCCGGAAACATCGCATTTTATCGAAGTGATGAAATGCAAGCCGTTTTAGAGCAAGCGAGAGCAAGCTCGGATCGAGAGAAGCGGGTGTCGCTATACCAAGAAGCACAGCAGATTTTTCATAAAGATGTACCGTGGGTGCCGTTGGCGCACGCACAACAGATTTTAGTCATTAACAAAAAGGTTAAGGATCTCAAACTCCATCCGTTGAAATGGAGGTACTTCCGTCACATTTGGATTGAAAAATAGTATGTCAAAATTGATTTTTACAGCAATTAGGGCTGTCGGTCCTATTTTTTACAGGAAGCAGTGCCCAAGAGACAAGTGTCACAGGCGACACCTTAATTTTTGGACGCGGGGGCGATTCTATTCATCTTGATCCGATACAACCGCTTGACGGAGAATCGACAAAAGTGTGTAAAATTCTCTACGATACGCTCGTTCAATACAGAGATGACACAACCAAAATTGAACCTGCCTTAGCCAAAGCGTGGGAGAGATCCACCGATGGATTAACGTGGACTTTTCATTAGGACCAGCAGCGATCGAGATGAACGCATCACACTTTACCAAGAGGCACAGGCGATCTTCCACAGAGACGCACCGTGGGTTCCCTTGGCACATGCGCAACGACTTCTGGTCATTGATAGAAGGGTACAGAATATTAGGCTCTCACCAGTGGGATGGAAATATCTCCGAAGCGCGTCACTTGAACC
>JAKZUG010000449.1:0-3688 GCA_047516705.1 Candidatus Poribacteria bacterium
CAGACAGCAGATGGACGATACCTCTTTGTTGTCTTGGAATATATCCAAGGAACTGTATATAAACCTATTACCGCACGAAATGACTGTCCGCGAAAAACGAAACTTTAGGAGACACCCAAAATGAAAGATCTACAGGTACCAGAGTTTTCTACCTATGAAGCGGAAGTTGATTTTTGGGACAATTTAGATACCGCTGATTTCATGGAAGACGATGGACAATGGTTTCGCTTTGAGACACCACACAAGCGGGCGATCCGAGTTGCAATTCTTCCAGAGGTCGCTGAAGAACTTAGTCAAAAAGCACACGCGCAAGGTATATCAATTGAGACCTTAGTGAATACCCTCCTGATTAACCACATACGGGAATCAACGCTAACAAATTAGATGAACCGTATTTTTACAAACACGTCCACCCTTTTTGGCGCACACTTTGTTGGCCGCCTTGGCGCACTCGTAATAACGATCTGGCTGATGCCTCGTGTTTTTACGGAGAGTGAAATAGGCGGTTATTTTGTTGCAATCGCCTTGACAAGTCTCATCGGAAGTGTGACGGAACTCGGTATACATAACCCATTAATTCGGGAGATGACACTGGATCTGTCTCAAACACGCCACTACCTCGGCAATACACTTCTCGTCCGTCTCATCTTGTCAGTTGTTGCATACACGCTCATGATTGTAAGCGGTGTATTTCTCGGATACGCCTCAATTATCGTGACAATGATAGTCTATTTAGGGTTAGCGGAGATCGTCAATTCTATCGCACAACTCTATAGATGCGTTTTCCGTGCACATGAGGAGATGAAATATGAGGCGTTGACGGTGCTTGCTGAACGCGGAACGTTTTTTCTCGTCGGTGGCAGTGCAATTCTGCTCGGATATGACCTTGTGAATGTGTGTCAGGTGATGCTAATAGCGAGTGTTGTGAACTTAATTTTGAGTGTCGGATTCACCCGATATCGCTTCACGCCGCTCCGCTTTGAACCGAGTCGTAGGATTGTCGTGATGTTGATGCAGCAGGCACTTCCGTTCGCTGTTGGTAATGTGTTCCACCTGCTCTATTTTCGAGTCGATGCGATTATGTTGTCAAAACTGAGTCCGTATGGTGTAGATGCTAACACGTGGTATGGTCTGGCATATACGATTGTCAATGCCTTCACGACGCTACCGGGTGCATTTATGATGGGTGCGATGTTCCCCGTGCTATCTCGTGCGTATGAAAAGGATCGAGATAAATTATCTGGAGCATACACATTCGGTGTGCGGTGGATGGTGATATGTGCAGTGCCTTTAGCGGTCGGACTTGCAACACTCTCTCACGAAATTACCGCTGCGTTGTTCCGTACCTATACAACGGATACCGTGGCGAAGATCGCAATTGCACTGCGATGGTTAAGCGGATCAGGCGGTATGATTTTCTTGACAACCGTTATTTTGGCGGTACTCCGTGCTGCGGATAAACGGCGTGCGTTTTCAGTGCTTATGGGGACAACGGCACTTCTGAATATCGGTTTGAATCTAATTTTGATACCGCGTTTCAGTCACGTCGGGGCAGCGGTTGCGATGGTTATAAGTGAGGCGTTCCTGCTCATCATTGGGTTCGGTTATATTTCAAAACGGATTGCTAAACTCACTGAAACAAGTTTTATCTTTAAAGCCGTTCTTCTTTCTGCTATGATGGGGGTAGGTTTGGTGTTGTTGAAGGGGATTCTGTCTATTTGGATTCTGATTCCGTTGGCAGTGTTGTTTTATGGTGGTGGGATTGTTGTTTTAGGGGAATATCGGACGCAATTTGCGTTTGATTAAGTCTCAAAACTTCACACACCGCAAAGTTTTGTCGGTTGAATAAATGACAGAAATCTGTTAGAATACGTTTAGACGTAACGAATTACGGAGACCGAGCTGACTACCGATCATTAGACATGCAAGGCGTTCTTGAAATTAGTGGTACAGAAACATCCTCTGAATTAACACGACGCCATCAAGAGAAGGTACACAAGCATTGGAAAATCCATTTGGGTTTGATGCTTATATTGTTGTTTGTGCCTTTTCCAAGACTGGACATCAAATCCGATTTTCTTATCATCGTTGGGAGGCGTGAACACATGCAAAACTTGAAAACTAAACCTTATACGAAGGCACTCAAAGGGATGATGAGCCAAAAGTCAGAAATTCTCTCCAAAGCACAAACCCTGTCGGATATTGGTATACCTGAAACGGCACAGTCTCTTTGGTTATCTGCTGCTAACTACGAGGAACATATTGCACCGATGCTTGATGTTCTTGGTCGAGAATTAGAAGCTTCTATACATCGTATCAGTGCAGCATCCTGCTACGAGAGGGCTGGGCACCTTGCGCGGGCTGTGAATCTTTATCGTGCAGCACTTTCAGGACCGTTGCGCGACGATAAGCGGCAGGAGGTAGAAAATATGCTGACCACTTGTCTTGTCGCACTGAACCCAAGTTAGAAAAACGTTGACTAAATAACCCAATTTTTCTCCGAACCGATACCACCAACGCAATGAATTTGTAAAATTGACCCAATAATATGCCATTTCAAACGCACTGTGACCGCTATCTACAGCAGATAAACCAGACACTATCCAACCCTGATGCAACCCCTGAACTCTCTTTGCACCCGCATCTCAAAACCTTCCTTGAAGAGATTGCGGCTGAACATTTTGAGAGATCCGATATAACATTCACCCTTGAACCGAAAAACATTGACCAGATCGGACGACCCGATATCATTGCTAAAGATGGATTGCTACCCATCGGCTATATTGAGGCGGAAAGATACGGCACAGACCTTGACAGACTTACTGGACATGCCAGAGAACAGAATGAACGTTTTAAGGAAAACCTTGATAACTTTATCCTTACCAATTTTATTGATTTTGAGTTGTGGCGGGATGGACAGCTGCGGGCAACCGCACGAATTCAGGACGAAACCGATAATTTAGAAACACTATTAGAACTGTTTCTAAACGCTGGACATGTCCAAATCGCCTCTCCAGAAGCACTTGCAAGATACCTGGCAAGACGGACGCGCGAACTACAAACGCAGATCGCAACGACACTCGCCGATGAAAGCAGCAATACCTACGGCATGTTCACAGCGTTTAAGGAGATGCTTCTCCCGACGCTAACCCGTGATGATTTCGCGGATATGTACGCGCAAACCCTCACCTACGGATTATTCGCTGCACGCTGCACATTGCCGAATGCAACTAACTTTTCACGACATACCGCTGCCAGCGTTCTCCCAAGATCGAACCCGTTCCTTAGACAACTCTTTTTTCAAGTTGCCTCTCCAAATCTTGAAGAGAACGTCACCTATATTCTGGATGACATCACAACGCTCCTGCGAAATGTTTCGACAGAGATGCTCCGCACTTCGTTTGCCCCCAGAAATCACCTTGAAGACCCGGTAATTCATTTCTACGAGACGTTCCTAAAGGAATATAATCCGAGACTTCGCTTTGATAGAGGGGTTTTTTATACACCGCCACAGGTTATCTCTTACATTGTCCGCTCAGTGGATAGCCTGCTGAAAACAGAACTCAACAGACCCGATGGACTTGCCGATGACGACACCCTAATCCTTGATCCTGCTACTGGCACGGGCGGATTCCTTTTGTCTGCGCTTGACCACATCCGTGAATTCGTGACAGCCAATTACGGCACA
>JAKZUG010000450.1:0-6176 GCA_047516705.1 Candidatus Poribacteria bacterium
ATTTGACTTGGAGTAGCATGTGTTTTCAGCCATCGTGTATTTGGCAGATGCTTTCCGAACCGCCCGAACTAAGTCGTAGCATTCTTCTAAATTGACAGCGGCGGTTACCTCGCTGATAACATGTTTCCCCGCTTCTAACGCTTCTATCGCCTGTGGCACGTGTAGGTTCTCTGGTGTGGCAAGGACAACAATATCCACTGCGTCCAGCATCGCTTCGTAGTCAGTAAACTGCTGGGGAACATCGAACCGTTCAGCAACGCTTTGGAGCGTGGTTTCATTGATGTCACAAAACGCTGTCACCTCGGTTTCTGCTATCGCTTTAAAAGGTGCAATATAAGAACTTCCGCGGTGTGCCCCAGCGATCCCTACTTTCAGTTGATTTGCCATTCTATGTCTCCTCTTATTTCGGTGTAGATTGCATATCTCCGAAATTTGCTTTACAAAAGCCTATAACGATAGCATAACACTTTGTGCGTAATTTATCATCAAACTTTCTGTTTGCCCAACTTTCAAACCACACTTATAACGGACAGTATGTCCGCTATTTTAATTTGCAGACACGACTCAAATCTGCTATACTTTAACCCGTCTACCGACGCGCCACTGTTGCGGACTTGAACCAGTTGTCAGAGAGCCAATGTCCAATAAATACGAGAGGTAACTTGATGCAGCCCATGCTTCAATGTGGGCTTGCAAGTTCCAGCCTATATTCCGTCAATGAACAAGAAAACGCTCGATCACTTGCTAATCGCGCTTACAGTTTTATTTGATCTCTGTTTCGTCGCCACCGCAATTGTTGTGGCGTATTGGGTTCGGTTTGAATCGGGTTGGCTTGAATCCTTCGCGTTACATAAAGGCGGCACCCCGCCCCTTGACGAATATTTCCGGCTCATCCCGCTAATGGCGATTATCTGGTTGATGACACTGAAGGCATTGAAACTCTATCGACCGGAAAGCAATGCCTCCCTTTCGGCGTTCTGGACGCTCTGCAAAGCCTCTGGTATCGCGCTCATTGCCACGTTAGCGGCCCTCTTTTTCATCTATCATCACGATGCTTACTCACGCTGGGTGATGCTCCTTGCCTCTGGTTTCAGCCTCGTCTGGTTGTTTTTGGGGCGACTCGTTCTTCACCGTTTCCGTCAGGCGATTCACGCCCAAGGTGCCGGTGTAAGTCGAGTCGCACTCATCGGTTATGATGCACGATCCGAAAAGTTTATCAACGTCTTGAAAGCGAAACCGAATAGCGGATACGAACTGGTCGGTATAGTCGCCGAAAAGGTAGATGCCGATGACTCGGTGGTGCCGTCCCTTGGTGAAAGTCAAGATATACTGGAACTTGTGCAAAAGCATCGACTTGACACGCTCTTCATCTCATCGCCGGCGGTGCCGAATGACACTATTCTCCAAATTCTCCATGCCTGCGAAGGCGTACCTGTCCAAATCAATGTGCTTCCCGAACTCTCCAAATTTATCAGAGGTGGTACCGCTATCACTTTTTTTGAGGGTATACCAGTGCTACAATTGCGGGAGACACCGATGCAGGGCGTGCGCGGGATCGTCAAACGTCTGATAGACATCGTCTTCAGCGTATTCGCCTTGATAGTGTTAAGTCCGCTCATGTTAATGATCGCTGTCATTATACGCCTGACATCACCCGGCAAAGCGGTTTTTCGGCAGGAACGGGTTGGTAGAGCAGGAAAGCCTTTCAACATCTACAAATTCCGCTCTATGCGCGCCGACGCTGAGAAGAAAGTTGGGCATGTATGGGCAGAAACCGACGATCCTCGGCAAACCTCACTCGGAAAGTTTCTCAGGCGCTGGAGTCTTGATGAATTGCCCCAATTTTTCAATGTCCTTAAAGGCGATATGAGCCTCGTTGGACCGAGACCGGAGATGTCAGGTCTCATTGACACCTTCAGTGAATCGATTCCGCACTATCTGGCTCGGCAGCGCGTCAAATCGGGTATGACCGGCTGGGCACAAGTCAACGGCTTGCGGGGTAATACCTCCCTTGAAGAGCGGATCTCCTATGACCGGTACTATGTTGAAAACTGGTCCCTTGTTTTGGATATTAAAATTATCTTAAAAACGTTGTGGGCAATTAAAAAAGGCTCGCGGTAGTTTCGACTATTTCTCAAAATACCGCCGCACAAAGGGCCATGCGCCTGCTTTGTAATAGCGATGTCCGCCTTCACCGATAAAAAGTTCACACCTATCCGCGACACCTGCCGCCGTATAGATCGCCTTCAAGCGTTCGTAAGCCAGTTTGACGTGATCTATTGGGAAAATCCCGTCATCTCGTCCTGCAATCGCACAGAACGGACGCGGTGCGATTAAGCCTGCGACATCATACATCTCCGCAAGCCGCATGACCCCTGGCACATAGTTACATTCGCAATGCCGAATCATGCCGATGCTCCCTTCAAATGTACAGAAATAACAACTCGGCACCGCAACTGCAATACGGGTTTCACATGCCGCGGCGAAAAGCGAGACTGTCCCGCCACCAGAATTACCGGTAATCGCGATACGTTCAGCATCTACGGGTAAGTTTCCTATTGCCCAATCAATGAGGCGTGACATGTCCCACACCCGCTCGCCGATCGGGGTACGCCCAACAAGTATGCTATGAACCAACTGGTGCCGGCAGGAGTGCGTACTATTGGCTTGTTTATCTGCCTCAGTGCGTGTCTCACCAAAAGCGCGCGTCGTTGGTGCGATAGCGATATAGCCTTCTTCGACGACTGCCTGCCGTGCGATATCGCGTTCCCCTTCCAGCATATGTTCTTCTTCTGTTTCAGAGTGGGCGATACCAGCATAGATATGTGGATGGTTATGTCCGTGTGGCGTGAGAATCAGCGGAAGTTTGCCTTTGATCGTTTTCGGACGAAGCAGATAGAACGGCAGCGGCACAGTCGGCTCTACCCACAGATACCAACTTTCGCGGAAGTGGTCGTCCATGTCCAAAACTTCCAGTTGTTCGGCTTTCGGGACGTAGCCTGCTAAATCGGATTCCATGTTATCTAAGCCGAGGATTTCCCGTAGTTTCGGACGGAAATTGGCTTGCCATGCCAACAACCCTTCCCGCGTGGTTGCATGAAATTCATACTGTCTCGGAACGGTGTCATATAAATTCTTGAAATGTGTTTCAGCGTTGTACATTACGATTTTTCCTCCACAGATTCGCTTCACTTGACAAAATATGCGGTGTTGCTATAATATACATAATCATAGACGACGCTTCCATACCTGTCAACTCAATTTTTGAAAGATTCAGAGCCATTCAGTTCTCCGACAATTTTGATTTTCCGATAGCCAGATCTTTCTTGTAGGTGCGACCTCCGGGTCGCGACTCCACACTGACTGCTAACTGCTAATGGCTATTTTGCTGACTGCTGATTACTGACAACTGAATGCTTCTGTGAAAGGTTTTATATGAAAGTATTGATAACTGGCGCGAGCGGTAGGCTCGGTGCGTATGTCATCCGAGAATTGGCAGCGGAACACTCGCTGGTGCTGATGTCGCGTAGAACGCCGCTAGATGAATTCTCGCACTTACCCTTTATTCAGGGCGACCTGAACAACTTTGAGGACTGCCAGCGCGCTGTTGAAGGTGTGGATACAATCCAACACCTCGGCGCACAGCCGGGTCCCGTCGATCATCCAGATTTACGGGCAGGTGCTGAAGAGAGAGGCATCCCCTTTGACGCGACCTTTAAAACGAACATGCTCGGCACCTACTACCTCATGCAAGCCGCGATTGAAGCAGATGTCCAAACAGTCGTGATGTCTGGCAGTAATTGCGCATTAGGACACGGTTTTCGGATCAGTAAAACCCATATTCCAATAGATTACCTGCCGATAGATGAAGAACACCCGTGTTATCCTGAAGATTCCTATAGTTTCTCTAAACGTTGTGGTGAAGACCTGTTAGCAAGCTATAGCCGCGCCTACGGCATCCGAACCTATGTTACACGTCCTGCCGGTATCAGCCCAGAAGAACGGCGAACGCAGATGGCAGAGAATGCCAAACCGACAACCACTTGGACACCGTGGCTCCGGTGTTGGGTGGGCAGCGAGGATGTCGCCAGCGCGCACCACATGATTATGGAAAAGGCAGACACGCTGCCCCCGCACGATGTCTATTTTCTCAACGCGGATGATACGTCCGCGTTGGAACCTTCTCAAGAATTGGTGGAGCGTTTTAAACCTGAATTCCTTCCAAAAGTGAGAATGCTTCAGGGGCATCAGTCGTTTATCAATTGCGACAAACTTAAAAATGCTGTCGGATGGCAACACGAGACATCGTGGCGGCAATAGAATAGCCATCAGTGGTCAGTAAGATGACTCTGGTTTATCAGAAAACATTTTTACTGATAGCCGAAAGCCAGAATTGGAGGAAATAGCATGGCAACCAATGACAGAGTCAGGATCGGTGTTGTCGGTGTAGGGAGTATCGCTGTACGTGGCATCCTTCCGCATCTCACACAGGACGATGTTCAAGATAGATTACAGGTAACCGCTGTCTGTGACCCGGTCCCCGGCAGAGCACAAGCCGCCTCTGAAAAATTCAATGTCCCACACGCGTATGAGACGTACGAAGCCTTATTGGAAGACGGACATGTAGATGCCGTTAGTATTGCATCACCCATCGGTCTCCATTATGAGCAGGGGAAACTTGCGATTGAACACGGTCTGCACGCGCACTTTAACAAAACCATGACAACCACCGTCGATGAAGCGGACGACCTGATTGAATCGGCAGCACGCAAAGGTGTAAAATTGGTCGCTTCCCCCGGCCAGATGCTGCGTCCGATTCACCAAGAGATCCGCAGGCTTATCAATGACGGTGCTATTGGAACATTGACGTGGGCTGCCACGGGTTCCTCTTTCGGGCGATACCACGAAAACGAATCCGTCAGACACGGCGACGATCCGCTTTCTAACATCAACCCAGCGTGGTATTTCCGCAAACCGGGCGGCGGTCCGCTCTACGATATGACCGTTTACGGTCTACACACGATGACCGGTATCCTCGGACCTGTGAAGCGCGTGACGGCGTTCTCCGGTGTGCGCGTCAAGGAGCGCGAATTCCGAGGCGAGATGCTCCCCTGTGACATGGACGATAACACTTTTATCCTGCTTGACTTCGGAGATGCTTTCTTCGGGTTTATTTACGGTGCCGCGGCAGGACATGCCATCAAAGGTGGATTGGCGATTCACGGGACAGGTGGCGCAATAGAGGGTAACACCCTTAACGGCAAACCGATTGACGCACCAAAAAGGGAACTACCGCACGTCGTGGGACCACACCCTAACATTCAGGAATCGCACGTCTATGAGGATATTATGCAGTTGGTGGATTGGATACGCGAGGATAAACCGACGATTGTCACGGCGGAACATGCGCGGCATGTCATAGAGATATTTGATGCCGGATACCGGTCGGCAGAGACAGGACAAGCGCAAGACTTGCGCACAACATTTTGACCTTATTGAGGAACCACAATCTATGCCAAAAGCTTTATGTATCGGTGAACTCCTCATCGATTTTGTATCCACGACACTTGATGTAACGCTCGCTGAAGCCCCAGGATTTGTCAAAGCCCCGGGTGGCGCGCCTGCCAACGTTGCCGTCGGCTTAGCCAAACTCGGTGTGGATGCCGGGTTTATCGGCAAAGTCGGCGCGGATGCGTTCGGCGATTTCCTGCGCGAAACGCTCCAACAAAACAGTGTTGACACCGCCTACCTCATCGCAGGTGAAACCTCGCGGACGACCTTAGCCTTCGTCGCTACACGTTCTGATGGCATGAAAGACATTACTTTCTATCGCCACCCCGGTGCCGATATCCAACTCTCTCCCGACGAAATTGACACCGGTTATGTTCAGTCTACGGAACTGTTCCACTACGGTTCTGTTAGTCTCAGTCATTCGCCGAGCCGAGAGGCAACGCTGCATGCGATACGGTCGGCAAAAGCGGGTGGTGCACGTCTCTCTTACGACCCAAATTTGCGGTTGATGCTTTGGGACAACGCGAAAGATGCCAAGTACTGGATCTGGGAGGTGATGCCCTACGCAGATGTCGTCAAAATTTCAGAGGAAGAATGGGAATTCGTCACAGGCGATGTAGACTTGGCGCAGGGCATTGAACGTATCCTTGGACTCGGTGTGGAGT
>JAKZUG010000451.1:0-6660 GCA_047516705.1 Candidatus Poribacteria bacterium
GGTTTGGATTGGGAGAGTCTACTCAAAGAGAGCGGATCCGATTTAGAGGCGCAGTATGTTAAAACCCTCCGAGGACTGAGTAATGAGCAGGGCTTACTTGGCGTGATCTTCCGAAAATCACAAAATCGCATTCAGACCCCCGCGAGTCTACAACGGCTTATTCGTCTCATCAACGCCGAGAATTGGAGTGGGATGACTGCCGACATCAAAGGTACGATCTACGAAGGGCTTCTACAGAAAAATGCTGAAGATACCAAAAGCGGAGCAGGTCAGTACTTCACACCACGACCCCTTATCAAGGCGATGGTTGCAGTGATGCGTCCCGAACCAATGCAAACTATCTGTGATCCAGCATGTGGCACTGGTGGTTTCTTTCTCGCTGCACACGACTACATTTCGGAAAATTACGGCAGTACATTGACCCGCGAACAGAAGGAATTTCTTAGATTTAATACTTTCGCTGGCACAGACATCGTCGATAACGTTGTGCGCCTCTGTGTAATGAATTTATATCTGCACGGCATCGGTGGAGCAGAGAGCCCAATTACAACTGCTGATAGCCTTAGTCGCGACACAGCGGATCGCTACAACATGGTGCTCACCAATCCACCGTTCGGAAATAGGAGTAGCATTACGATCACCACCGACGGAGGTAAACGCAACAACACATCCCTCACTTATGAACGCGATGATTTCTGGGCGACAACCTCAAATAAACAGTTCAACTTCCTGCAACACATCAAGACAATTTTGAAAACAGATGGGCGCGCCGCTGTCGTCCTCCCCGACAATGTCCTCTTTGAACGAGGAGCAGGGGAAACAATTCGTCGGCAGCTCCTCAAACAATTTGATGTCCATACCCTCTTGCGTTTGCCTACCGGTATCTTCTACGCCCAAGGTGTCAAGGCGAACGTACTCTTTTTCGATAAGAAACCGGCGCGTGAAGAACCGTGGACCCGGAAACTTTGGATATACGACCTGCGAACGAACAAAAACTTTACGCTTAAGACAAATCCACTACGAGATGCCGATCTGCAAGACTTTATTAACGTCTACAATCCAGACAATCACGAAGCACGAGTTGAAACAGAACGTTTCCGTGCCTTCAGTTATGAGGAACTTGTCCAACGCGAACATGCTAACCTTGACATCTTCTGGCTAAAAGACGGTTCTCTTGAGGATGCAGCAGACCTACCTGTCCCGCACATATTAGCAACGGAAATCACTGAGAATTTAGAGTCTGCGTTAGCACAATTTCAGAATATCCAAGCAGAATTAGGCGATAATGACTAAATGAAGACACTTCTCCTTGAAAACCTTCTCGGTTGTAAAATAGAAGATACACTTGCGGCGATCTCAGCAGATACGGCTACACTCGAAACCTTCCTCTCCACACTCTCTGCAGATACACTTGAACACCACCTCACACCCCAATGGGTTGTGCTTGCCGCTGGCAAAGGCACACGGATTGATCCCACCGGACGCTTGAGCAAAACATTGGACATTATGTTTGGAGAACAGAACACGCTCCAATGCTCAAGACGTTACCTGCCCGGCAACCGCCCCCATATTGTTGTGATCAATCCACAGATGGCATCACGTATGGAGAACAGTGAATCTGTGGCGGAGCTGCTCGGTCCCGATGCAATTCCTTGTATCCAAGAAGAGATGAACGGCACGGGTGGCGCGTTGCAAGCAGCACTCCCCACACTTCAAGAATCTGACGCAGAATGGGTCGGGGTGGCGTTCGGTGATGAACCCTTTTTGGAACGCGCTATTTTCGCACAGACGGTGCTCTCCCACTTTCTCTCCGGTGCGGACGTTACGCTCTGCGGCAAAATCCCTGAAACTGTTGAGGACAAGGGAGGTCTCTTCTTTGATGCTGATGGAAGACTCACGGGGACCAAAGAGTGGTACGATATGACAGAATCCGAAAAGCAGGAGATGTGGGACAACTGGCACCGCGGCAAAGCATATACAAACACAGGTATCACGCTCATTCGGAAAAGCGTGTTGTTAGCACGGATGCATCGGTTGGAACCACATACAAATCGGAACGGCGAACTCCACCACGTCGATCTCATCCGACATTGTTATGAAGATGGCTTGAAAACGAACGCCTTTATCTATCGTGGTAATGTGCTGTCCGGGGTTAACCGTTGGTCAAACGTCCTATCCGGTGAAGCGGCACAGTATGCGGAGATTCGGGAATCCCTCGCGCGAAAAGGCGTTCGCGTCGACCCGGCTGCACAGATAACATTGGGTGGTGATGACCTTGAAATCGGCACGGCGTGCTATCTTATCGGTAGAGTGCATCTCGGCGAACAGGTTCGGATCGCGGATTACTGCAGACTTGAAAACGTTACATTGCTTGGTGCGACAGTAGTAGGTGATGCAGTCGGTTTACAAGATGTCTCCGCGAACGATACGACCTTTGAATCAAATCCACTCCGTGAAACATTGGCGGAACCTGTACGTGGACTCGCGACAGGCAGCACGATAATAAATTCTACGTTCGACGCTGCAAGCGTGGGGAGTAGTGTTCAACTTTCAGGAGTCGTGGCGCGCGGAACCGTGATTCCCTCCGGTATCGTTTTGACGGATCGGACACTCGGTATTCCACCAGCGCAAGTTCCACCTGCCGTACCGAAGCCGTTATTTGATCAGATTGTGCCATCGGAATACAGTCCAGGCGTTTTCACCTTTGGAGAGAAGCGAGCATTACCGGATTGGGAGAACCTTCGGCAACATGTGCAATCACATAGTGCTGCGGAACTCATTCCGCGTGCGACGCGCGATACGGAATTACAGCAGACGACTTGCGACGCGGTAAAGACTCTCTTGGATCTGCGACGCTCAAATTCTGATTACCTCATTGAATCGCTCACACCAGAAGAACTATGGGGGAGTATCTTTGAGTTGGTAACGCTCCATACCGGCAATCCAAATCCTTATTACGACGATAAACTGAAAGCGCGACAAACTGCACTCGCCTTACTTCCAGAGTTTTGGAAAGAGGATTGGCTGACACGTTTGAAATTGGTTGTCGCTGGGAATATCATCGACTACAGCAGCGAGCGGGTTGTAAAAAAATTGAAAGCGAATCCTGACTATTTCTCTGAAGCACTACGCGCGGCAGTTGAAACGCCTTTCTCTATTGATTGCTATGATTTGTTCCGCGAAAAGGTGATTGAAGGGACACCGCAGCAGATTCTCTGGCTCGCTGATAACGACGGAGAGGTGATATTTGACATCGCCTTCATTCAGGAACTCATTGCCTCTGGTCACCGTATCACTGTTGTTGGAAAAGCAGACAACGCCAGCAACGATGCGACGGTGGCAGACCTGCACGCAATTGTCAACTATCCGCAGTTTCGGGAACTTCAGGCAGCCGTCCGGGATGGTGTTGTCCGGTTGCTGTCGTCAGGTGCTATAACGATCGGTACCAATCTTTATCAGGCGACACCAGAATTCGTCAACGCGCTGTCAGAGGCGGATCTGGTTATTTCAAAAGGACAAGGAAATTTCTACACCACCCCCGGTTGGGCAAAGAATACTTTCTATCTTCTGCTCTCCAAAGGCTTAACTGCAGAACGGAGTACCGGTGTTGTAGCGGATCGAAATTTGCCGATCGACGGCATGATCTTGGCTTATCTTCTCGGTGGGACGAAACGCGTTGCACCGCTTCGAGAATTATGCTGTCGCAACGATTTTTAAAGGTGAACCCCCGCGCCTACTTTTGAAATCGTGAATTCCCGTTTCCCTGAAGCAGGAAGCGGAATATCTTCTACAAATTCCACTGTGACAACGACATCTCCGCCGAGTGCCTTCTGGATACCCTGAACGAGGAAACGGCGCGTTGCCTCTGTCCACTGTCCGTTAACAACCACTTTCAAGACACAATGCTTAAGGGTTTCTTGGATGATCTGGAACTGGTTCACGCCTTTGAGTCCGTAGAACTGTCGTGTGAAATAGCCCCCGTGTATTAATGTCCCAGTTTTCGTTCGGAAGGTTGCGGTGGTGCGTCCGAGCAGCTCCGCCAAAATAGGTAAGTCATTGCCGCACGGACACGGTTCGTCTGAGAGCATACCGACATCCCCAATCCGATATCGAATAAACGGCATCGCATAGTTGTTAAGCTGCGTGACCAGAATCTCTCCGGGTTTGCTATATGGGTCGGGACTGTCTATTTCAAGATAAAGATCGCGACAATTGATATGCATCCTGCCTTCTGCGCATTCCATTGCGATTAACCCGACTTCCCGTCCACCATAGCGATTATAGACTTTCGCTTTGAAAATAATCTCGGCTAAGGCACGGTAATGCGGGTGTAGCATCTCAGCGGAAGATATAATTCCCTTCAATTTCCATTGCGGGATCAAACCGTTTTCGGAGATAAACGTAGCGAACTGGTAAAGGGATGAAGGATAAGTGAGAATAGTCTGTGGTGGGTACCGGTTCATCTGTTCAAACACTGCCAGCATCGCTTTGTCGGTAAGGTGAAACCCGTTGAGCCAATACTGATTCCGCCAAAAGTTGCTGAGCCGATGTTTCCAGCGTCCATTGTCTTCCAAATCTGCGAGAGCTCCCCAGATAATCAGTTGTGGCTCACCGAAATTCCAACCTGCCCATCGATCAAAATAGTAGACGCTCAAGTTCCGTTGATTCCAATAGTTCCTATTCTGATAGAACACAAGCGGGGTGCCTGTTGAGCCACCAGTAGCGTTCTTGATCCGTTGCTCTTCTGTGAAGGCTGTAGAACAGAGTTCGTCCAATTGCTCTCGAATGTTCTTTTTTTCAAGTGGTGGAATTTGCGATATATCAGGAGCCTCCGTCTTTAGCAATTCATGGTAATACGGGGTTGTCTCGTAGGCGTGCCGGAGGAGTTTTTCTAAACGTTTTGCCTGAAATGCTTCAATCGTTTCGCGCGGTGCATTGAATAGTGCAGCTGCTCGTGAGAGTTTGAAGTGGTAGTGCACACCTTTACGATAGGTATTATAGGCGTGCCATCCTGTCTTTGAGAGTAACGTTTTAATAGAACTATGGATAGGCATGATTTAGGATTGTTGGGCAACATGCCCAAACTTGTTATTAAGGAAAAAACGGAAAATCACTACAGATCGTTTTAGATAAATATCTCAAATATTACTTAATGTGACTCAACACGATAAATATTAAGCATATTGAGCAAGTTTCATGCCAACGCTTTTAATAAAAGACACATTTGTATTGCAACGTCTAAAACTCTGAGAATATTTCATCGTCATCCGTCTTATACACAGGTGTACACTGGGTTTACCGATGTTAAAAACCGGGACGCTATTCGCAATTCCTGTTCTATTATGGGTACGCAAAAATTGTAAGTAATACGCAATAATTGTAGCATATAACGCAAAAATTGCAGTACTCGTCAATTTTGGATATCAGGCAGAGGCATTCAGTGATCGGTTGTCAGTAGCGGAGGTTTTCAACCGCGACTGCGTCCCGAAAGCATACACAGAGGTCTGGGGGACGCAGCCCCAAAATCGTTGAGAATTTCGTATTTCTTCTAATTTTAATTTGGCGGGGTTTCAAACCCCACCCGTGAAGCGGGAATAAACCGCGTGAACAGACTTTAATTATTGCATCGCGCTCAATTTCTGAGTGTGTCCACATTCGGTGAATACCCCGATGGGAACTGATCACTCACAGAACGTCCATCTTGGAAGAGTTGCCCCGCATCCGGATTCTCAGGTTCGACGGGTGGCGGGAAGTCTCGCCATCTATTATCATCAAGCGGGAGTTCGTAACCGTCGTCGCGTAGCCATTCAATCAGACGTTTTCGATAAGCGTTCAGAATTCTGCCATATCCCGGATTACCTGCGAGGCTCCGTTCGTCAAGTCTGCCTTGCATGCGTCTGAAAAGCCACTCTTGCCGATCAGCGGCGGAGTAGATGTATTTGTACTCGTTGGTCAGGAGCATATAGAGCCCCGTGCTTTCCTGCCCCAATTGACCGACGATGGCATCCCGTTGTGCATTTCCGGTGGCAAGGTCCGCGAGATCCATACCGCTTCGATCCGTCTGTGATGGTAACCCCGCTGTGCCGAGACAGGTCGGTAGCACATCAACAAGACTCGTCGGCGTATCGCACTGCGCGCCTGCCTCAAAACGTTCGGGATACCGGACAAGCAGTGGAATCCGCGCGGCGGCATCAAGGAACGAGCGTTTCCCGTAGCAGTCATAGTCGCCGAGCAATTCGCCGTGGTCGGAAGTGTAAAGGATTAACGTGTTGTCCAATTCACCTTCGGATTCAAGGTAATCGAGGATCCGACCGACCTGATAATCAATAAAGGAGATGGCTGCGTAGTAAGCAGCTCGCATCGTCCGAAGGAGATTCATATCCCGCCCTTGGTCGCGGTATTTGTAACGATTTTGGTGTCGGTTCCAGTAGGTATGCAGATGCTCGTAATCTGGTGGTAGGAACGGTAGCGGCATCTCCACGGTGCGGTAGAGCCTGTTCCACGGCACTGGTGATTCAAACGGCGGATGTGGCTTAATAAAACTGCTCCAACACAAAAACGGGCGGTCGGTATCTCGCTGTGAGAAGAATTCAAGCGTTTTGTCTCCTACCCATTGTGTATGGTGTAGACGCGCTGGGAGTTGTGAGGGTTGTGGGATGT
>JAKZUG010000452.1:0-10399 GCA_047516705.1 Candidatus Poribacteria bacterium
GATTAGCAGTTGTAAGACCTATTGTTCTGTCTAACAGGATTGTAGGCTGCTGTGTTGAAGCGTCCAGTCCGCTTCTGAATTCCACAAACGCTTCTGCTTAAAGTTCGCAGAAGCCCAAGTCTTTAGGCTTGGGTCTATCACGTTTTCCTTGACATACTATCTCTGCTGATGGTATTATATTTTAACTTGAAATTGGTTGCAAGTTACGTCTGAAAACAAGGAGCGGGTTATGACGAACATGCCGAGGCTTGTCGTTGAAGTCTTTGAACATGTGAATTTTCACGGACGTAAATTGACGTTAATCGAATCGGTGCCGAACACCAGCGTGATCGGGGCTCAAGATATTATCTCTTCGATTAAGATTTATAAAGGGCCAGGGTTCAACGCGTCGCCAAACTACAAAGCCATTTTTCATGAGCATGAGAACTATAAGGGCCGTCGATTGGTTCTCGCGCCTGGGTTTTATCCGAATATTCATGACATCCCCTACAATTTCGGAGATGCGATTACGGCTATCAATTTTAGTCCATCAGCACACCCGACCCCACCAGAATATGGTGCTGTTCCAGTTATCATTGAAGTGTTTCGCGACGTAGACTATAGCGGTCAACGGAGCGTCATTATGCGTGACATCAGTTCCGTGTTTGATATCGGGATGAACGATACGATTTCATCGATTCGTATCCAACGGGGCCCGAGTTTTCCATTCAGTGGATGTCATGTTATTTTCTATGAGCATGTGAACTTTGAAGGTCGTCGGTTGAACTTAAGCTTGAACTCGCGAGAATTTCAGTTGGGGCTACGGAACCTCAGATCGCTCCCGTATTCGCAATCATTCTCGGACATTATCTCTTCCATAAAAATTGTACCGTTAGGTGTATTCCGGGTTCTGATTGTTGTCAGTGATAGTCTGACAAGCGAACCAGCAGTGTTGGAATCGCTGACTACACTTGAAGGGTTGGAATTCCAATTTACAACCGTGCATATCAATGATAACCCTGAAAATCGGGGTGATCCGAACAATGCCGTCAAACTCTCAAGTATTGTGCTTTCAAGCTATGACATCATCTGGTTTACATGGAACGCGCCGGGGCATGATGGTGAATATTTTGTCGAAGATGCTGACCAAGCGATTCAAGAATTTGTCCGAAAAGGTGGGGTTGTCTGGGCTTCTGCTATGGATAATAACATTGTACCACCTGACGGTGTGCATACGACTGAGTCCGCGTGGCGCGGTGACTGGCTGCCTGTCAATAGACATCCGATTCGTGTGATTAATTCCAACGATGGCAATGTCCGTGTCACCGATGACGGGCAGAAAACCGGAATGTTTACCTGGCCCCACAAGATTAATGTAGATACGTTAATAACCGACGATCACTGGGTAACCGATGATCGGAGTTACCGAAAATTGGCAGTCAGAGAGGATAACGGTGATGCTGTCAGTGTGCAGCTGCAATGGGGTGAAGGTTATTACGTCACATTTGCCGTGGATACCCGTGATCCGCATCGTACTACTATAGCGAAACCTCTCATTGAGAATGCCCTATGTTACTTAGCAAACCTCGCGTGGCAGACCTCTCCACGTCAACCGCTCAAAGGGCGATACCGGACGCACCTCAGTGACAAGGAAATCTTCCGGTAAAATGTGTAGGCGTGCCTTAAAAAAGCACGCACCCGTGCCTCCGCACTACCACTCTATAGGAGAATTGAATGCGTTTCATAGCTGTTATCGTCTTCTTAATTGTTGTGGCAATCGCCGTTGGCTGGTTCGCCTTTGGAAAACTTGAAAGTTTTGGGCAGGACAATATAATGAAATGGTTAACGTTTGCTCTTATTATATTGTTCGCTATTTTGGCTGCCTTTGCTGCTGCAGTTATACGCTACCGGATACCGAAAGCCGATGTCGCACTCGTGCGGACAGGTGGTTCAAAAGAGAAAATACATATTACCAAAGGGCTCTGGGTTAACACTATCATCCATGAAATCAAAGAGATATCTCTCAACACAATGCGGATTGAGGTAATCCGAGAAGGGTCAGAGGCTTTAATTACTTACGACTTCAACCGTGGTGATGTTGAAGTTGTTTTCTATCTTAAAGTTGAACCTGTGGAGGATGCTATTTTACGCGCAGCACAAGCCCTCGGTGATAAATCAATGACACCGGAGACAGTGCGTGAACTCATTGAACCTAAACTCGAAGGTGCGTTGCGAAGCGTAGCAGCTGAAAGTCACATCCAAGACCTCCTCCAGAAACGCCAAGAGTTTGCCGATAAAGTACAAGAAACATGCGGTGAGGATTTAGAAATCCAAAACGGCTTGACGCTTGAGACTGTATCCATCATTCGCGTAGACCAGACAGCTGTTGAAATACTTGATGCCGAGAACCGATTTGATGCTGTCGGTATTCGTGAGATTACGGAAATCACGGCTGAGCAAGAACGGGAAAGGATAGACATCATACAACGGAAAGAAGTCGCTATCGTTCAAATTGAGGTTGCTGCCCGTATAGAGAAGTTCGAAGCGGAACAGGAACAGGCGTGGGCAGAATCTGACCAGCAGAAGAATATCGCAATCTATGCCGCTGAACGGGAAGCCGAAACCCTCAAGTTCCAATTTGAGATGGAACAGGGCGTACAAGAGCGCGAATATGAAATGAAGCAAGAGGTCGAGCGCGCCCGTATCTTACAAGAACAGATCGTACAAGAACGCGAAATTGAGATGAATCGCGATGTTGAAGTCGCTCGCGTCCAGCAGGAACAGATTGTCGCCGAACGTGAGATTGAGAAAAACCTCATCGTCGAAACGCAACAGATTGAACAATCTAGAGTCGTCCAACTCGCTGAAATTGAGCAGTTCCTGACTGTCCAAATGCAGAAAATCGAGCAGGAGCAGACTATCGATGTTCGAGAAATAGAAAAGCATCTCATGGTAGAGAAGGCACGCATCGCCCAAGAAGAGGGTGTAATGCTTCGAGATATTGAGCGTGAGTTGACGGTGCAGACCGAACGTTTCAGCCAAGAGCAACAGGTTCAGCAGCGTGAGATTGAGAAGAACCTCGTCGTCGAAACCGCACAGATTGATCAGCTACGACAAGTAGAACTCGCTGAAGTTGCCAAAATGTTGATCGTAGAAATCGCGAAAATCGGGCAGGAGCAACAAGTAGAGACCCGTGAGATAGAAAAGCAGCTCATGGTAGAGAAGGCACGCATTGCGCAAGAAGAGGGTGTAATGCTCCGCGATATTGAGCGTGAGTTGACGGTGCAGACCGAACGCTTCGGTCAAGAGCAACAGGTTCAGCAGCGTGAGATTGAGAAGAACCTCGTCGTCGAAACCGCACAGATTGGTCAGATGCGACAGGTGGAGCTCGCTGAAATCGCTAAAATGTTGACAGTGGAGCAGTCTCGTATCGGTCAGGAATTGCGTGTTACCATAAGTGATGAAGACCGGAAAATTGAAGTCGCTAGTAAAGAACAAGTGACTGCACTTGCGGAGAAGGAAAAGTTAGTCGCCGAAGCCGAACGTATGGGGGCAGAGGTGGATGTGACAGCAACTGAACAGGTGAAAGGAGCCGAATGGCAGCGTGAAGTTGCAGTCATCAGTGCAGAAGGACAAGCACAACCCATTGAACGTCTCGCTGACGCGGTACTCGCCGAAGCCCGTGCGAAAGCACAGGGTGAGATGGCGGAATATGAAGCGCGGAATGTCGCGGAACAACGTGTCCTTGTCCAAGAGGCAGTCTTAGAACTCATTAATGATGCCGATGGTATTATTGAGCAACTTATGAAACCGGTTGAGAAAATCGATAGCATCAAGATTCTGGATATGGGAAATAATGATGGGCAAGGTGGCATTAACCGAAGCAATATGGGGAGGCTCGCGAACGCTTTGCTTGATACAGGTGCCATCTCTCCAATGCTCAAGGAACTGTTTAACTTTGCAGATGTAGACGCACAACAAATTACAGACAAAATTGCTGAATATCTGGCTGATCTTGTCAATCGTCCGAGTTGATTTTCTGGCTGTACCAAAAGTGTGCGTTTTTTGTAGCATTCTTGGGTACGACCGTAAACACTCCAGTCTTTGTGAGGGGAAATATGCGACATGAGAGAAGACAAACATCAGCAAAACGGCATAAAAGCCAGCGTTGTCGCACCTGCCGCTCCAATAATGGGAAACGAGTCTGCCCCGCTCTCAGCGGTATGTTAATCTGTCCGGACTGCTGTAGAGCCAAACGCGCAAAGATTCCTGGATGCGATGCGAAATGCCAGTATTATGCCCCGCTCGTTGTGTCCAGCAAGATCCGTGGGAAATCGGATTTTCCGCTCCATCGGTGCCTAATCAGCCGTTCCAAAGACACGGGTATGTTAATCGTGGTCGGCACTCGAAAACGCTCGGACGGTAACTTGAAAGCAATGTTTCTCTTGCTTGATCTATGGAAGAAGGGTATCCGAGACTGTTTTTTTGATGCTAATCTCTCTGAAAAACAGTTTGAGAAAGTTTCTCAAAGAATAGCTAAAAGTTACAATCTCAGTGAACCTATAGAACTGCACGACGCAGATGAACTTGAGGAAGTTATTCGGCTACCGAAGAATACGCTTGTTATTGAAGCAGATAACGCCATCCATCTTGATAAAGGCGTGAGAATAGTTGATCACGAAGAGGCCTCCGGTGGCAAAGCCATTGACAGTATAAATGGTGCGCGTGCAATACACGAAATTTATATCCCTAAAACTGGCAAGTGGTACCTCTGGGTGCGTGTCTTCTTTGAATATAGCAAAGACTCTTATTGGGTCGGTATGGATGACGCACAGCCAAAGCCGTGGGATAGGGACGGTGGTCCAGGTGCCATAAAAATTTGGTCTGAACCGGATGATACCTCTAAGTGGGGACGTTGGCTCTGGGATACCGCGTCAAACGACACAACGGGTAAGAAACCGAGCAACAAACCCGCTTTTTTTCATATCAAACGAACTGGCTACTATCGCCTCTGGTCTAAAGGGAGAGAAGACGGTTCACGCTTGGATCAGATTTTGCTCACCCGTGCCCGCGATTTCAACGCGCAAACTGAGACAGAAGGGAAACCCCTGCCGCTTAGGTATTCACCACACCTCTACGAGTCTGCCTCTATTCATGAATGTCGAAAACTCATTCGACATGCAGGGCAGATCGCGACGGCTGTCAATACTGAAATACCTTGGGAATTCAAATACTGGATCCGAGATATATGGGGGGACATCACCCAATTCCCTGAAACAGAAGGGTCGCTCTACAAATGCCCGAAATGTGCGGCGGATCTACCACAACAGGCAGTCGACCTCATCATACAACACGCCCAATCCGATGATATTCAGTTCTATATCTTATGCCGGAAGTGCGGAGGTGAGTTTGATTAAGCCGGTTGTAATCCTTCGTTGTTCCTTCCACTTCATACGAATAAGAATTTTGCAGAGGTTGATGATTGGTATCGTCAGTTTACTTCTCTTTTCTCCGTTAAGCATCGCCGCCCCACCGAACCCCTATCTCTTTTTCGATGAAGATCCTACGAGTGGGGAATTGGTCCCCAAGGCACCTCAAAGCGGTATTGAATTTCTTGAAGGATTGGAGGGCTGTTGTCTCGCTAACGAACAAGGGGGCTTGCAGTCTGATGGTATAGAATATGTGCTCGCCTTGAAAATAGATTTCTCTGATATGCCCGGACGCAGAGATGGGGCGGCGTTTGATAGATATCTTTTCGCAACAGAAGGCGTTTCCCTCAAAACCTACTATCTCGAAAATTCTTATGGGCAGATGGATATCCAGCCAGGTCCGATGGGAGGTGTTGTCCCCGCAGGCAACGCTTGGATTCGCGCCAAAAAACCGATGACATATTACGGCGAAGGCGTCCGAATATTGGAACGCTATCGGGAATTGGTTCGGGAAGCTTGCGAGGCAGTAGATGCAACTGTTGATTTCTCGCAATATGATAGAGATAAGGACGGAATCGTAGATCATATCTTCCTAATCCATTCAGGGAACGACCAAGCATCTACAGGTATTATTGATTATGACATCCAGTCCGTTCTCATACCTGCCGTTAACGCTGTTCACGATGGGGTCCGTGTCAATACCGCTTCGGTTGTTGCTGAAGAACCAGATTTTGAACACCCACACTTAGGTATCTACTTTCACGAATTCTTTCACGATTTCGGTGCGCCTGATGTTTACGGAGTCTTCAGAGGTCCATACGACCATAAATGGGGACTGATGGGTGCATTCGGTCCCTATCAAGGTCCAGAGGAATTTGGAATCGGGAATGGCTTGGAACCGAGCCACATCATGGGGTATCTCAAATGGGATTTTGATGCCAGACCCCAAAACGGCCGCCTCGGCTGGATCCAACCGGTTCAGATAACTGAAAACCAAGAAATCGATGTGCCCAGTTTTGAGCTCGGTCCCAAAACGAATAAACTTTTCAAAGTTGATATCCGTTCGTCAAGCAATCCAGTAGACAGAGAAGCAAGGGAATTTTTTCTGATAGAAAACCGGAACAAGATGTCAGGTGCAACTTTTGATACCTATCTGCCAGAATCAGGTATCCTAATCTGGCACATTGATGAAACGCAGCCGTACGCAATTGGGACTTTTGATGCCTCGCATCAGATATGGCTTGAAGATCCAACAGACCCGGAGCACCTCGGTATCTTTCAACAAGGTGAGGCTGAATTTATAAATGTGCAAGTCATAACCGATGGCGCTGCTTATTCTTTAGATGATGGACATACAGCCTTTACGCCTGGCACCATACCGAGTAGTAATGCAAACGATGGAACTGTTACGGGTATCTCAATTACTAACATAGGACCGGAAGGGTTGACTATCCCAATGCTCGTATCATTTGGCGACACTTACGAGCCTAATGATACGATTGTGACAGCGTTCCCTATCAAATATGGCGAAACTTATGAGTCTTTCATTTTCGACTCGACAGATGTACGTGATGTTTACGAACTTGAAGCTGTCCGTGGAATTACGATTTTGGTGACATTGGCTGATATTCCACCGCATAATAAATACCGGTTGTCTCTCCACACAGAGACTGGAGAAACGTACGCTACTGGCGAAAATGCTACCGAGATTGCTGGGTTGAAACTCATTTATCAACCTGACAGGACAGGTACATTCTACCTCGTTGTCGAATCGGAGGAAGGATTCAGCAGTGTTGATTCCTACCGGTTGCGGGTAGAACAACTTCAGGCGGGAACATTTGCGTTTGAGGATACGCGAGTATATCCGAATCCGCTGCGCTTAGCCGGCGAAACGATGACGTTCGTCTATCAGCTTTCTGCCTCCCAAATCGTGGATAACGTTGACCTTGAGATATTTACACCTACGGGTGCCCTCGTCTATAAAGAAGCACACCAAAACGTATTCTCGCAAGGAAAATTTGAGTGGCGCGGTGCAAATCTTAGTGGTGCTCGTGTTGCATCTGGTATCTATATTTATCGTATCTCCGCGAAGCAGGAGGCGTTGCTTATCCAAGAAATTGGGAAGCTCAGCGTTGTGAAGTAAGTCCTGCGAATTCTTCTCATATATTTCTTGACTAAAAATTGTAGTTATGCTAATCTAATAAGACAAAATCAGTTTTAGACGCGCGATTTCGACTTTACTCCGGCGTTCGCAAAATCAGTCATAAAGCTCATGTGCTGATCCGTTGAATATCCCGGAATGCAAAGCGAAAATGAATTTGCCATTCGTTGAATGGCAACCAAGGAGGCAATATTATCAATGAAATGGTTGAATAAATTCACACTACTCAATTTCGTCTTACTATTTGCGCTCGCCTTTAGCGTTGCAGGTTGTGGTACTGCACTCGGCAATTTGTCCCCGATTCAACCTGTGCATAATATAGCGAAAGCGATGATGGAACAGAATGAAAACCCGAATGAAGAGGTGATTGTCCCAGCCGTCCCTTCTGAGGCACTCGCGAAGCCGGTCCTGGACAAACACGGTATGAAGACTGTCGGATTCTGGATAGGGAAAGCGCGCGATGCGAATATGAAAGCGTTAACGTACATATTCGCGTTCAACGAATACGCGCACGCAGACGACAAATGGAATGACTTCCTTAACGACTGGACTGAAACCAAGACACAGATTGAATTGGGCAGCGGCGACGATAGAAAAATAGTTGATGTCATCATGCTGTCGGACTACCCGCAATTGTTTGATGTTCAGTCAAGACAACCGATTTTGACGCAAACACAGGATGGGATTACAGTTTCTATCGCTTACTGGCGACGGACGGACTTGGACAGGAAGTACAATCGGGGAAATGCTTTTTCACCTTTTTATGAGACCGAAGCACTTCACCAAGGTGAAAAAACAGATGTGTTTTATGTGAAGATTACTAACAATCGGAGCGAAAATATCATCTTTAATGTCAAAAAGTGCAGTATCGTCGATCAAGGCGAGAATATCTATAACGGCATGGATTATGAGGATCTACAGGAACGTTTTACATACATGGCACGTGCAACAGGGCTCTATGTTAAAAATGGAATGGAAGTCGCACGGCGAATTTTGATCGAAAAACGGATGCAAATTGTTGAAAAACAGGTTGGTACACACCGGACAGGGGTGCGACCTGGTGAAAGCTCTGAAGGCTTCTTGCCGTTTACACAAACCAAGGGGAACGCCTTAGAATTAAAGGTCGTCCTACCGATCGAAAAGGCACCACCGCCAGGTGCGGCGCAACGCTATCAAACCATAGAATTCGAGTTCCCTTTCACACATAATCAAGGGATTCGCATTGCACAACCATCGCCTAGGCGTTATTAGGTTATCTTGGGGCGCACTCTTGTACTGTGCCAATTTCAGGGTTGCTGCACTACGCTGGAAAAGAAACTATTCGCACATATTTAGATGCTCGCTGCGGTGTATGCGGCGGGCATCTTTTTTATCAACCTTCGGTGTCAAAACCCAATCCTTGAGTTTGGGATGTAGACACCGCCCTCTTGGAAAGGACCAAAATGTCGTTTTTCTCTTGACTTTCGATGCGAAATGTTGTCTAATATTACCAGCATTGTTGGTAGGGAATACGATCTGCCTCGCGTGAGGCAGTCCCTACTGAACCAAATCGTATTGGGAAGAATGCTAACGGAGAAACAATGCGAAACACTAAACACAAACTGTTTCATGATAACGGCTTGAAACGTCTGCACAACGACTTGAATATCTGTGGTATCGTCAAAAACCACTTCCTCGCGCTTTCTCTGCGATATTACCGTATATGGTAAAGGACTGTCGTATGCGAAGATGTCGAAGCATCTGACGAAGCTCAAGAAGTTGGAAACATACAAGCATTGGAATATCCCGTATGCGTGGTGTGTGCAAAACATCCTCAAACGTTTGGCGCGGAGTTTCAGGGAAATGTCTACGCATAAGAGAGGTCATCCGCGTTTCAAGAAGTGTAAGAAACATAAAGGCATGACGTTCTCAGGCGAACAGGTTAAGATTGAAAAAGTGTTGGACGCTGAGCAAAACAAAAGAAATCACCCGACGTATCGTATTCGCATCAATGGGCATTGGTATCGTTTTGCCTTGCATCGTGAAGTTCAAGGCCTTGTCAAACAGGTTCAAGTGACAAGAGACGGACTCGGAGATATCTATATCACTCTCACTGAAGATTATTCGGAAGTCATCTACAAACCCAAGACTGGTAAAGCGGAAGGGTTCGATTTTGGAATCAAAGACTTTCTGACTGGCAGTGATTATCAAAGATATGCCTCTCCGATGTTCTACAAACACAATGCCACTCAACCGGCAAAAGCACAACGACAGCATTCTCGTAAGGTTAAAGGTTCTAAGAACCAAGAACGTTCCCGAAGGGATATAGCACGTCTGCATAAAAAGACTGCCAATCAAAGAGCGGATCATCATTGGAAACTTGCGCTAAGCCTGTGTCGCAACTTTGATATAATGTTCTTTGAAGACCTCAACCTTGCGGGTATGAAACAGCTTTGGGGTAAACAGGTCTCCGACCTTGCTTTTGGCGAGTTTCTTGAAAAACTCAAGCATCAAAGCAAAAAACGGATACGTTCTGTGTTGAAGATTGGTAGATGGATACCGTCTACAAAGTGTTGTTGTGTCTGCGGACATCATAATAAAGACCTAACGCTCGTAGATCGTCAATGGACGTGTCCAAGTTGTTCAACGCATCTTGACCGTGACCATAACGCCGCTATGAATATCCTTATGGAAGGGGTAGCTTCCTTTGGATTAGCAGTTGTAAGACCTATTGTTCTGTCTAACAGGATTGTAGGCTGCTGTGTTGAAGCGTCCAGTCCGCTTCTGAATTCCACAAACGCTTCTGCTTAAAGTTCGCAGAAGCCCAAGTCTTTAGGCTTGGGTCTATCAC
>JAKZUG010000453.1:0-3143 GCA_047516705.1 Candidatus Poribacteria bacterium
TTTGCCAAACGAATCCTCAATAAACTCGAAAAAGGTGAAGAATCATGCTGACACAGGAAGAAAAATGGCACCTCGATTTGCTCGGCTATTTTGTGGTGCGAAACGCCGTACCGAAAGCAGATGTAGAACTGATGAAGGCGCAGATGTTTACATGGTACAAATGGGACGCTGCAGATTTCAAGCCACCTATGCGAATCAACGCGCCAGAGGGAAAACCGTGGTGGGTTTACAACATGCATTACGGACATGAGGTGTTCCAACGGCTTATCTTGAACCCAGAAATCCTGCGCGTAGCGACTGCGTTGACATGGAACTATCCGCGAGTTTTCGATGTCGTCGCGAATATCTGTTATCCCAATGCGGACGGTTTAGAACTGCACGGCGGACATCAAGGTTGGTTTCGGAGTCCGTATCACCAATACCAAGTCGCCAACGACGAAATCTTCGCCAGTTTCTTCAATCTCTCCGTTTCATTAGTGGATGTGCCACCCGGTAACGGATTTGCCTGCATTCCGGGAAGCCACAAATCCAACTTCCAGTATCCAGAACACATCACGATGGACGACCCACCGCCAACAGTTCACAATATTCCAGTAAACGCAGGCGACTTCATCGTGTTTCTACCGAATACCCGGCACGCCGGGAGACGGTGGAATAATGAAGCCTATCCGCGGATGACGGTGTTCTTACGTTGGGTCTACACGAAACAGTTTCATCACGCCGATTCCTCACAGTGGTTTCCGTTTGACGCGCATAAGGACGAAATTCCGAGCGCGCTTCACGAACTTGAGAGCCGTGACCATGGGCAACGAAAGGCATTAGATGAACTCATAGACCCGTTTAAAGTGGATATTCCGGTATGAGTAATTCAGCGGTCATTCCTTGCCCCTATCCATCAGAATTTCAAAAAGGCGTTGACGCGAAGTCAGAAAATTGATAAGATACACACAGAAACAATTTTTTGTTTAGTATTGGAGAGATAGATGGCAGCTCCGACGAATCGAGAAGTAATTGCCCAGTGGCGTGACCAACCCGCCCCACTGCTCGCATTGTTACACGCATTCCACGACCGAGACGGGTTTATCTCGGAGGCAGTCCTTCGCGATATTGCAGTCGGACTTCGGATTCCACTCGCTGAGCTTTTTGGCACTGTAACGTTTTACCACCATTTTGCGCGCGAAGCCCCAGGACAGGACGCGCCACGTGTCTGTACCGGACCCGTCTGTCGGTTGCAAGGCGGTTTGGAAATCCTTGAAGCACTCAAAGACGAAGGCGCGATCCCCATGCCGTGCGCTGGAAGGTGCGATGACTGTGTGCCGGTACTAAGAGGTCATCAGGTGTTCGTTGGGAAACAGGCGGATACGCTCTCCGTGCAACTCTCCCCCTTACCTCCGCCACATCCCGGTGATGGTGAAGAATGCATCTTCGCCGAGATTCGCGAACCCGAATGCAACACGTTAGCAGGCTACCAGCGTACTGGTGGTTATGAAGCGTTGACGCGTGCAGTAACGACGCTGACACAAACAGATGTGATTAACACGCTGAAGGAGAGTCAACTCGCAGGTAGGGGTGGTGCTGGATTTCCAACAGGCATGAAATGGGAATCGGTTTTGAATGCCCCTGGTGAACCGAAAACGATCGTATGCAACGCGGATGAGGGCGAACCCGGATGCTTCAAAGATCGGGTAATTCTCGATTATGCGCCGCACGCTGTGATTGAAGGGATGACGCTCGCCGCTTACGCAACAGGTGCAACGCAAGGCTTTATCTATCTCCGGTATGAGTATCCAGAGACCTTAAAAACGCTTGAACGGGCACTTTCGGAAGCAGAGGCAGCGGGATTGCTTGGTGATGCTATCCTCGGTGAAGACTTCAACTTCCACATCTACATTCGACGCGGGGCAGGTGCTTATGTCTGTGGTGAGGAAGGGTCGCTATTGAATAGTCTTGAGGGGAAACATCCGTTTCCGAGGAATCGTCCGCCTTATCCGGTGACGCACGGGTTTGAGAACTTACCCACTGCTGTAAACAATGTGGAGACGCTTGCCGCTGCTGCCCAAATTCTACGACACGGCGCAGCATGGTATAAAGACCTCAGTTATGACAAAGACTTAGCAGGCACAAAGATTATTAGTCTCTCTGGTGACATCCAGAGACCGGGGAATTACGAGGTCCCGTTTGGGCTTCCCTTAAAGATGCTCCTCTATGAATGGGCGGGTGGTGCGCCAGAAGGACGCGAGATTCAAGCGATTACGACAGCAGGACTCTCAGGTGGGTTTATCGCTGGAGACGATCTGGACATTACGATTGATGAACCGAGTTTTCAGAAGGTCGGTGCGATGCTTGGGGCGGCAGGGATTATGGTGTTTGATAACACACGAGATATGCTTGATGTCGCGCGCAACGCAATGGAATTTTTTGCTGAGGAATCTTGTGGAAAATGTTTTCCGTGTCGTATTGGCACACAACGGCTGACAGAACTTTTGTCGGCACCGCTGGAGCCCGGTTCGGAGGCACTGATCTCGGAGATTGGGGCAGTCATGCGGGCGACGAGTGCGTGTGGACTCGGTACCGCCGCACCAAACATTACGGATAGTCTGATGCGGTATTTTTGAGGTATTATGCAAGAAAACTTGCGATTGTCCTCGCGGCATACGGATCCTATCAAAAACCGACGATTGACCCAATGGGTCAATCGTCGCAGGACACTATAATTAAAAAATGTGGAGTCGTGGGTTTGTTTTTCTTTGTGCCATCGTGTTCGTTGTCGGTTTGGTGACAGGACCCGTCCAGATGCTATTTCCGGTCTATGCGGAGACGGTTTTGGGAGAGAGCCCTCTGTTTGCTGCGTTATTGCGTGCACTGCCTATCGGACTTGGTGGCATCTCAGCACTGATCGGCGGCACACTTAGCGACCGGTTCGGACGGAAACCGACAGTGCTGATCGGGATGACAGGCGCAGTGGTGGTAGGTGCACTTTTTACGACACAGACACCGTTGTTCCTTTGGGGAATTCTCTGCTATGAAGGGATCGCTTCCGGTTTCAAGACTGCAGGTGGGCAAACCTATCTCATCAGTGTCGTATCATCGAATCGGTTAGGGTTGGCGACAGGACTGTACTTCATCAGCAGCACTGTGGGGAG
>JAKZUG010000454.1:0-5277 GCA_047516705.1 Candidatus Poribacteria bacterium
GATAACACGGCGATACAGGTCGTTCAGATCACTGGTAGCAAAGCGTCCACCTTCAAGTGGAACAAGGGGTCGTAAATCCGGTGGAATCACTGGAATAACATCCAGAATCATCCACTCGGGGCGCTGCTCAGCGTCCGAAAAATCTGCCATCTGCTTCAACTGCTTGGCGACCTTAAGTTTTTTCTGGTGGCTTGTTGTTTCCGCCAACTCTTGGGTTAACGCTTCTATCTTCTCTTCAAGATCAATGTTGCTAAGGATTTCTCGGATGACTTCTGCACCGGTACCAGCGCGGAAATTGCCCCAGTGCTTATTACTATGCTCTACGTATTCAACTTCGGTTAACACCTGCCCAACTTCAAGTGGGCAATCTGGGTCGGTTACCTCAACGACAATAAAACCTTCAAAATAGAGTACACGTTCAACATCACGTGAAGAGAGCCCACCACAGAAAATGCCGATGCGTGATGGGAGCCCCTTGAAATACCATATATGGGAGACAGGTGCAGCGAGCTGGATGTAGCCAAGTCGGTCCCTACGGACGCGTTGTTGTGTGATCTCAACGCCACAGCGATCACATATCATCCCTTTGTGCTTAATACGTTTATACTTGCCGCAGTTACACTCCCAATCCTTTTGTGGTCCGAAGATAGCCTCACAGAAAAGCCCTTCAGGTTCTGGACGAAAGGAACGGTAGTTAATAGTCTCCGCCTTCTTGACCTCACCGCAGCTACACGTACCTTTTTCCGGGCAGATAAAGGGGCCATCTGTAGCTTCAGTAGGATTTCGGTGTCTACAACTCGTTTGTTTCGCCGAGTCCTTTATCTGATCAGGTGAGGCTATCTTTATGGAGATGCTGTCAAATGCCGTGTTCATCAGTCCTCCTTATGGTGGTTGTCAGTCTTCAGAGGAATGGTCATCTAAACTGAAAACTATTCTTCTTCATCTTGATCGAGGGATACATGGAGTCCGAGAGTTTGGAGTTCACGGACTAATACCTTGAACGATTCGGGTGTTCCGGGCGGATCAGGGTTTAGCCCTTTCACAACCGATTCATAAATCTCTCTTCTGCCAAGAACATCATCCGATTTGAGCGTGAGCATTTCTTGAAGTGTATGTGCAGCACCGTAAGCTTCCAATGCCCAAACTTCCATCTCACCGAGTCGTTGACCACCGTGTTGTGCCTTGCCACCGAGCGGTTGTTGTGTAACGAGAGAGTAAGGACCTGTGGAGCGAGCATGCATCTTATCAGCAACAAGGTGGTTCAATTTAAGAAAATAGACGTATCCTACCGTCACTTCTTGTGCAAACGGTTCACCAGTCCTACCATCAAAAAGGATGCTCTTACCAGTGCGTTTACTACGTTCGGGGAGATTGGTTTTGCCAAGCATTTCAAAAACTTCTTTCTCGGTCGCACCATCAAATACAGGAGATTCCGAGCGGATACCGAGTTCATGGCACGCCCATCCGAGGTGAATTTCCAAGATTTGACCGACGTTCATTCGAGAGGGTACACCCAAAGGATTCAACACTAACTCAACCGGCGTACCATCTGGCAGATACGGCATATCCTCAGCAGGCAAAATTTTGGCAACAACACCTTTGTTACCGTAGCGACCCGCCATCTTATCACCAATAGAAATAGGACGTTTGCTGGCAACATGGACTTTGACGCGCTTGATAACACCCGGCTTGAGCTCATCACCCATTTCCAATTGCTGGAGTGCCTGCTCTTTCTCGTCCGTGTAAGCGGTGATTCTGCCCTGTGCCATCTCCTCAACGCGTTGAATGTGCTCTTTCACCTCGGCATTGGTCACGTTGATATCCGAGAACAACAAACTACAGTCCTTACGCGCTTTCTGATAGCTGGCATCAGAAGCATATTCTCCAACCGATAGTGTACACTTCGGGTTGAAAACGGCAGTAATGTGCCAAACACTTTCAGTTTGTAGGTCTCGGGAGGTTCTATTGAGTGCCTCCCGTTCTTCCCCTGTCAGTCGTTGACCGGCTGCCACAAGACGTGCCGGATAATCGCTACACGCCTTCTCATAGTCAGCATCGGAAAACTCCTGCCCCTCGGTCAACGGACACTCCGCGTCAAAGACTTCCTTAATTTGCCAAAATCGTTCTGTTTGCAAATCTGGATAGATTTCGCTGTAGTCCGTCCATTCTGCTTCAGTGAGTTCTTCCCCTTCTACGACCGGACATCCGGCTTCCTCCAGTTGAGCAACAACAGATTGTTCAAATTCAGTACGTTCTTGGGTTTTCAACACTGTGTTGTCCACAAGTTCATAGAAATTCCAGTTATCAGGTTCAGGATCACCTTCCGCCACCAATACCGCGAACCGAGCGTTCGATGCAGCAAGCGTCTCCTTGAGTTGCTCAGCATCAGGTTCATCTTCGGAGTCCTCATCGTCGGCGTAAGCGTTCTTATGCATAGCAATAGCAACCACGCTGCCATCGTAACCGAGAAGTGAAACATCAGCATGCACCGCTTGCGCACTTAAAGGTTCTTCTTCCTGCAAATGTAACTCACTATCTCCCAAGAGTGGCTTGCAAACTTCGCTCAAATATACTTGCACTGTGTTGACGATTTCTGAAGGTGAAACTGAAGATATTCCTACATCTTCAAAATTCTCATCCGCGTCGCTGTCGGTAGTCACTGCTCCTTCGGCTAAGGTGTCAAGCGTACGCGTCGCGATAGTAGGAACGGGTTCAGGAACACTCGTTACCCTATAGCGTGGCTCAGCAATGAAGGCCTCAGCGGCGGTATCCTCTGTTACCGTATAATACTCATCTGCCGTGAAACCGGAGATATAGGTATCTAAAACTTCGGCAGTCAGGCTATCACCGGCATTCGCAAAAGGTTCGGAATCACCGACCGCATAAAGTGAATCAACAAGTTCACATCCGATAAGCGCATTGCGAGTCTCCTCGGTTTTTCGACGGCGGATTGAAGCGATTCGCTGACGCCAAGTCTCCTCAATCTCCTTACGTTTTGATTCATACCGTAATCCATCAGCCATTGACAACCCAGAGTCATCTTGTGTCCAGTTCCCGCGCCGTTGCGCGCCATCCGGTTTACGTGAAAACACCTTTACATCAATGACGACCCCTTCAACTCCAGGACGAACATAAGTAGAGGCATCCCGTACCTCTTTAACCTTTTCACCAAAGATCGCTCGTAGGAGTTTCTCTTCCGGTCCATATTCGCTTTCACCTTTTGGTGTAATCTTGCCGACAAGGATGCTACCGGCTTTAACAACGCTACCGACACGGATGATGCCTTCCTCGTCAAGTTGACTGAGTCGCTGTTCGCTAACGTTCGGGATGTCACGTGTGATTTCCTCCGGTCCTACCTTCGTTTCGCGCGCCTCCACCTCAAATTCCTCAATATGGATAGAAGTGAAGATATCCTCTTTGATGAGCGTCTCACTGATAAGGATAGAGTCCTCATAGTTGTGACCACCCCACGGCATGTAAGCACACAGAATATTCCGACCGAGGGCGAGTTCGCCATTCTCTGTAGAGGTGCCATCAACGATAACCTGATCTGCTTCAACCTTATCACCTACTGCAACGATCGGACGTTGATGGATACAGGTGCCGCTGTTACTCCGCTTGAACGTTTGGAGTTTATAAACATCGTAGCCCATCTCGCTGAATGTGTTTTCACCTTCAGCATGGTGAAGGGTCTCGCCTGTGTATATGAGGATTTCGTCAGCAGAGACACTTGTGACAGTCCCCGCGCGCTTAGCAGTGATGAGCGCACCCGAATACCGCGCGGCTGGTTCTTCCATTCCGGTTCCGACAAGTGGTGCTTCTGGACCGATAAGCGGGACTGCTTGGCGCTGGTGGTTCGCACCCATCAATGCGCGGTTCGCATCCTCGTGTTCCAGAAATGGGACAAGTGCGGCAGAGATTCCAACTATCTGCTGCGGCGAGATCCCAATATAGTCCACCTTTTCCATCGGGAGGGACAGCACATCTTCGCCACTGCGAACAGGCAGAAGTTGTCCCGCAGCACCCGTGCCACCATTTATAGTTTGTGCGGCATTGCTCGGTGCTATCTTCGCAGCGATGTAGGCGGTATCTTCGCTATCTGCCGTGAGATATTCGATCGGTCCTAAAACGGATCCATTCTCTACTTTATGATAGGGTGTCTCTATGAAACCGTACGGGTTTATCCGTCCATAGCAAGCGAGAGACACGATGAGTCCGATTGAGGGACCTTCAGGCGTTTCCAAGGGACAGACCCGTCCGTAGTGCGTCCAGTGTACATCCCGAACGGCGGCTGTTGCCCTGTCTCGATGAAGCCCACCCGGACCGATGGCTGAAATACGGCGTTTGTGCGTCAATTCATCCAGCGGGTTAATCTGTTGCATAAATTGCGACAACTGGTTTGAGCCAAAGAATTCACGGAGTGCCATCATGAGCGGTTTCGGGTTTACAAGTGATGACGGCACCACTTTCGCAATATCGTTATTGGTACTCAGCCGTTCGCGCGTCGTCCTACGAATTTGGAATAATCCCATCCGAAATTGGTTTTCAAGGAGTTCACCGATAACGCGTACGCGTCGGTTGCCGAGATGGTCGAGATCGTCTTTCGGTGATAACCCGTTATGCACTTTAAGAAGGTAATCTACCGTAGCAGCAATATCTTCCGGACGGAGCGTACGTAATGTCTCTTCAGGAGGTTCTCCATAAACAGACGTCTGATGAAATTTTCGATTAAGCTTGTATCTCCCAACTACGCCCAAATCGTACCGGTGTGAATCAAAAAGCAGCCATGAGAGGTGTTTACGCGCATTCTCTATATTGGTAGTATCCCCGGGTCTCAACGTGCGGAAAATAGTAAGTAGTGATGCATCCTTTAAAGTATACTGATCGTCATAGTCTGCCTGTCGGTCGCGTTCCAGTGTATTACGTAAAAACCGGATGTGTTGGCAATCTTCCGTATCCAGGACAGTGAGTGCTTCAACACCAGATTCTTTGAGACGCTCCAACTCGGTTTCGGTGAGGAGTGTATTCGCCGTGAGGAGCACTTCGCCGGTCTCTTGATGAATAACGTCTTCAGCACAGACCCTATCTTGACCATCTTCGGGCAGAATCTGTTCAGCCGTGAAAGCCTTTTTCCCGTAGCGGTCGCGCGCCTTTTCATATTCCGAATTCGTTAGCACCTGGCCAAGTGTCAACTCACACCCGCTGTCGTGGGTATCAACAACGCGGCGGGACAGTTCGGTTTCAAAGCCCTTCCATTTTCTGCGGAAGCTTGTACGC
>JAKZUG010000455.1:0-3965 GCA_047516705.1 Candidatus Poribacteria bacterium
GAATTAATTTGTATCATTTTTTGTTTTTTGTTAGTAATAATGCCGGTGATGTATTTGTGAAGTTCTGGCTTGTGCTGTTTTGGGATAAGTGCATGTCTATTTTTCACGGAAAACACAATATGTACATAGAGTTGAGTATAACCTACACTCCGCAGTTATTGATCTGGAATATAACATTTTTTGATGTCTCCACCAAAGAGATTGAGAATTTGATAATGAATGGGTTTAAGATTTACCACCCGTCGCTGGATGTCCTCGCCTTGTTGTGTGAGTAAAACATCAATACCCTCAAAGACTTGAAAAATGCGGCGTAGGGTTGGGCGTTGGGTCGGTTTCCCGATTTGGTTGACGAGGGTTTGGTTTTGCTTTATGAGTTCGGTGCGGAGCCACCGTTCTGCGAGCGCATAAACGAGTAAAGCCAGTCCCATCACCATTAGCAGTGCCATGATGCGCTGGGGTTTTTCTAAAAATAGGCTTGATGCGAAGAATAAGGGGTCTTTGAGAAATCGGAATCCACGTTCAACGGAGACGTTTTGTGCTTTGTAAGCTGAAAGTATGGTAGCTTCGTCAAGTAATGTGGCATCTAACTCATTAGTTGCGAGGACGAACTTGCCTTTCTGCTTCTTCACGGCTTGAATCGCCTCAGCGTCTTGAAGAATCTCAGCAACGATGCGAAAAGTGATGCGTGTGGGGTGTGCATCTTTCTTTGGACGTCCTTGATGTGGGTAATGGGGCACACAGACGCGTTCAACCTTTGGAAACTTATGATAGCGCCACGCTGCAGCCAGCCGACGCGCTGCTTCGTGGGCATCCATCTCGGTGTCAAACTCTTTACACCTCAAATGTTGGGTCGCTTTTTCAGCAGTTTTCCGTTCTTTGGCAATCTGTTTCTCCAAAGTCGCCACTTCGCGCTTATACGCCGCTTCAGAGTAGACGACTAACCATCTTTGATCCACACCTGCGTAGGTGTTTTCAACGCAGTGATAACGATACCCATTTTCAGAGGCAGGTCGCATATCTTCTATGGAGAGGCTTTCATAGAGGGCTTTGACAGCCGTAAGCGTCTCTGGCACTCGGGTGATGAACCGGACATTGGATAAGGTCGCAAGGTTCGCAGCCGTATACAACGCACTATCCGCAATAAAATAAGGCGCATCGCCCCGAAGTTCCTCAACATATGCCGCTATCGTCTGCGGGAAACTCGTTTTGTCAGCCTGATTCCCATCAAGCACCTCTAACCAAACTCGGAGCTGAGACTGATAGGAACAAATCAGTTGCACAACAACCTGTTTCAAATCCGGGCGGTGATCGCGTGAATAACCATGCGTCACTTGTATCACATTTTCAGCATCGCTTTGCCGATCATAGCAGCCATGGAGACTAAACGTCGTGCTATCGAGGTGAACAAAGCGATGCTGAACGTCAAAGGCGGATAACGCCTGACTTGCCACCGTCGCGAATACTTCTGTGATGCCCTTTTCATAAAGGCAGTCTAAGGCGCGACCGAGTGTGTCGTCAGTGAAGTCCGACGCACTCAACCGGGGATGAATCAAGACATCCACAGGTTTATTGGAAAAAAACTCCGGCGTCAAATACAACGGACGTCCCACAAAGCCAAGTGCATTGAGTATCATCGCCATGACGGCTTCGCCCACGGAGACTTTACGCCGCGTTTGACCGACAAAGGTATCAATGGTTTGAATCAAGTCAATACGATGACAAATACCAGCAACTATCCCAAGATGATCTAAGCGCTGGGTAGCAAAGGTCGGTGGTGTCATTAGATTATAGCCTCACAAGGATTTTTGTTTGCTACAAGCATACCATAAATCTCTTAAATCCGCATCCATAACTGCGGAGTATAGGCTGAATAATAACTATGCTGACATTTATCAGAGTTATGGTTACTCTACTAACGGCGTTGCCTAAGTGGTTCACTCGCTAAGTTGTTAAGTGATATTTTCGATACTTGTCCCATAAGCACCTAACTTGTATCTCGGTTGTTGTTGCGGCATCTTCTTCCACTCATACGGGTGCTTGTGTGCATTCCACCAACACACCGCACCGTTGAGCGCATCCGTAAGTTCATCGAGTGTCTCGAACCTTCTCCCTTTGAGTGCCAGAGACCTCAACTGTTTCCACCACGGTTCTATTAGATTCAACCAACACGCATATTTCGGGATAAACTGCACCTGAACCTCCGGCCACGCCAACAATGCCGTCTTGACATCACGACTGTGATGCGTCGAAAGATTGTCTTCAATCAGCAGCCACCTCTCGCAAGGAAACTTCTCTATCACTTTCTCAATGAGTTGAAGGTGACTCGCAGTATCTCTACGCGGCGAAATCACGATCTCCGCTTGACCGGTTGCCGGTTCAAACGCGCCATGCACCCATACTTTCCCGCGACGGCCATAGTCGGGTTCAAACGTCGCACGGTTTAGACCCGATTGCCAGACTTCACCCGGATATGTTTTCGCCGCTATCGGTCCCAACTCATTGATACAAATCACACGCGTCTGCGGCGGACGATTGACGTACGCCTCTATAATAGCCCCCTTTTTTCAACGAATGCCTCATCATGCTTTTCGGCATCGTGAAACCAACTCTGTTGGCGCTTCCAACACAACCCCTCGTTTTTCAACCACTCCCATATCGTTGAATCCGAGAGATGGATGCCCTCGCGCTCCTTGAACGCACTTTGCAGCCGTTTCAGTGTCCACACCTCAAACGGATAGTCGAGACACCGCGGTTTTCGCAGGGCTAAATCAAGGAGGTGGCTCCGCACCTGCTGTGAATGCGTCCGAGGTTTGCCACTTTTCGGTTTATCGGTGAGCCCTTGAAGACCGGCTTCGTTGAACCGATCCACCCAATACCCACCGGAGACCCCTGATCTAAAACCCGCCTGTTTCGCCGATTTTGAGGCTGTTAGCGTCTCGTCATCAATCATGTTAATGATCAACTTCGCACGCTGCACGCTCCGATACGGCTGACACCGCGAGTTCGATAGTTGCCTAAGTTCTGCCGCTTCTCTTTCACTGACCTCGCGAAGGTAATGAACGCGTTTGCCCATCTGAATTCTCCTTTCCATTTCCGTCGAATAGATAGAAGAATTATACCACGAATTCTTAGCGAGTCAACCACTTAGAGCGTGTCGTGTTATGAAAATGTGATTTGTTTTCAAAAGTTTCTTTCTTGATTTTTAGTGCATGAGATGGCATCCTAAGAGTTAGTTACACTTTTCAGGAGGACAGTTCTGGCGACATCTGAAAACCGATCTGCGACTTTCAGCGATGAGTTTGCATCAACGAAACGGTGCCTATGGCGCCTTAGGCATAAAAATCTTCAGTTATCTCATGATCCAGCAGGTGAGTCGCTCAACACGATTAACTTTTCATCAGATAAAACTTCAACTTTCTGGGGAAAGGCAGATGTTGTCTAGCATCAGCGCGCATTTTCATGAACAAAACACACAAGAACACTCATAACTATTGAATCAAACAATGTTTTGAGAAATATCAGGTACAGTACTCGTACACTGCGAAGTAGGTGCTGATAACCATGAAACGCAACGACTTGTCACAATAACAGGTATTGTTGTAGATAGCGACACCCAGGCACCGCTACCAGATGTAACAATTCGGGTTACTGATACCCAGATCCGTGTAACAACTGACGAAACAGGCGCGTTTTCGTTGGAACTACCGAGTGGTATCTATAAAATCCATGCAAGTACGCCGTTTTACAACACTCATGTCGTTGTGGATTTTCAGGTAAAAGTAGGAGAAACACCCGAACCACTCCGAGTCCTATTGGTGCCGCAATTAGGTTGTGTTTATATTTCACTTGCATTGAATGAGAATAGCAGCAAAATGGAGGAATCCGAGATACCGAACTGCCAACTTATCATAACGACTTGAAACACGACGATACTGCTTCAGATGTCCTATGAAACGCTCTATGAA
>JAKZUG010000456.1:0-2757 GCA_047516705.1 Candidatus Poribacteria bacterium
GTGCTGGTAAATCTACATTGATGAAGATCCTCTATGGACTGTATCAACCCGATGCAGGCGAGATTTTCGTCAATGGAAGCCGCGTAAATATACCTTCTCCGCGACGTGCGATGCGTCTCGGTTTGGGAATGGTGCAGCAACACTTCACGCTTATTCCGGTGTTCACAGCACTTCAGAACATCGTTCTTGCCAAAGAACCTCGCAAATTCGGTGCGCTACTTGATTACCAGCAGGCAGAAAAAAGGATCACAGCACTTGCAGCGCAGCTTGGATTCGATGTTCCGCTGAACATGTCTATTGAATCTCTCCCAATTGGTACGCAGCAGCACACCGAAATCTTGAAAGTCCTCTATCACGGTGCAGACATTCTCATCATGGACGAACCGACAGCGGTGCTTGCACCACAAGAGGTCGAAGGGCTTTTCAATTGTATGCGCAGCCTCAAAAGTGAGCGGAAGAGCCTCATTATCATCACACACAAACTCGATGAAGTGATGGCAATCGCCGACACTGTCACAGTGATGCGACGCGGACGATCCGTCCACAGCTATCCTATCGCCGACACCGATCCGGCAATGTTGGCAGAAATGATGCTTGGTGAACCTATCATTCCAACCGCTGTAACACGCGAACAGACAGAGAATACAACGCCAATGGTTCGGATGGAAGGCGTTACGCTCTCTGGAAGTTCAGAGGTCGTAAGAAAGCATAAATGGAAAAAAGTCCTGTCAAATAGAAACCCCGGCAAACGTCACCTCAATGACATTAATCTTGAAGTGTTTCCCGGTGAAATCGTTGGGATAGCAGGCGTGGAAGGGAACGGACAGACAGAACTGGTTCAGGTACTGACAGGTCTACGACAGATTGATAGCGGCACACTCACGTTAAACGGCGAACGGGTTGCGCACATACCTGCCGATAGACACCGACACGGTATTAGTTTGAACGATCGCATTGATGATAACTTTATCATCGGTCACCACAAAAAGAGACGGTTTTGTCGCAACGGGCTGCTTCAGCGAAAATCAATTCAGCGGTCTGCCTTGAACGCGCTTGATAAATACCAGATTCGTGTAGGGAATATCACGCATCCGATTAGAACGCTTTCTGGTGGCAATCAACAGAAAGTCGTTGTCGCGCGGGAGTTAGAAGCAAATCCTGAAGTTATTATTGCGGCGCATCCGACGCGGGGATTGGATATTCACGCGGCGGAGTTTGTTCATACGCGACTGATTTATGCCCGTAACCGTGGCAAAGCGGTTTTACTCGTCTCTTCTGAATTAGATGAATTGCTCCATCTCAGTGACAGGATCGCAGTGATGTATGACGGCAAGGTCGTCGGAACTGTGAAACCTACCGAGACCAATAAACAAGAATTAGGTGCCTTGATGCTCGGATTGAATTAAACGAGGTTGGAAACCCAGCGAAGATGAACACTCTCAGGAGATAACAATGATAATTGATTCACACACACACGCCTGGCCCCGATGGCCCTATCAACCGCCTGTCCCTGATGACGAAAGCCGTGGCAAGATTGAACAGCTCCTCCACGAAATGGATTTGCATAACGTGGACAAAGCGGTGCTTGTTTGCGCACGTATAGACAGGAATCCTGACAATAACGATTACGTCGCAGCGTGTGTCAATCGTTACCCTGATCGGTTGATTCAATTCGCCGATGTTGATTGCTCATGGACAGACACGTATCATACAGATGGAGCAGCCGATCGGTTGAAAACCGCTGTAGACCGGTATAGCCTCAAAGGTTATACCCACTACCTCAGAGGCGATGACGATGGGAGTTGGTTCTTCTCGGAAGAGGGAGAACGCTTCTTTCACACAACATCCGAAATGGGACTGATCGCCAGCATCGCTATGGGAAGCCATCAACATGAGGCACTCCGTAAAGTCGCTGCAGAGTTTCCGAGTATTCCATTCCTGTGCCATCACATGGGCGGTGCGCGGGCAGGTGAGGAACACCCGTATCCGCAACTTAAACAGGTGCTCGCCTCAGCAAATGTCCCGAATATTTATATCAAGATGTCAGGTTTCGCATACGTCTCGCAGGTTTCGTGGGATTATCCGCATTCGGATATACACTGGATTGTGCGTGCCCTTTATGAACATTTCGGTCCGGGTCGTCTCTGTTGGGGATCCGACTATCCGGTTGTTCGTAACTTTATGACGTATCAGCACGCGCTTGAGGCGTTTCGGACACACTGCACTTTTATCCCAGAAACCGACAAAGCGGAAATTTTAGGCGGAACCCTCCAACGTCTGTTAGCGGACGCTGGAAAATAGTTAATCTAACGTGAATTCGATAATAAAAACACATGTGTACAAGTAGGTTGGGTAGAGTGGTAAAGACCAAGAACTCGTCAGTTCATACGGAAAATTCCGCGTTTCAATGACCCGTTCCTGAAATAGATATAGCGAAACCCATGAGCGTCAATTTAAGAAGAGAACGACATCCGTGGTACCCAGGCCCGGTAGGCGCGGTTTGATGAAGTTTAAAAAAATAATTCGGTAATGTTCTAACGATGCTCGGTGCGGTTAGGAATGCAGATCGCATTTGGTCGAGTACGCCGCAAAACCGCACCTACCGGGTCTGGGGAAAATTGGAATTACCGATTTATAGTAAAACCCACAATTAACTTTACATTGGCGAGGTTAGGAAACCTCGCCAGCGAGCGAGTGTATTCGCGGAATTGTTGCTCTTTAAAGTGTAAACATATTTTCGGGTTTTACTATAAATAC
>JAKZUG010000457.1:0-7194 GCA_047516705.1 Candidatus Poribacteria bacterium
GTTTCGTCCATAGTTTCGTCCATAGTTTCGTCCATGGTTTCGTCCATAGTTTCATCCATCACGACAGCCGGGGCGAGTGACACGAAGACACTGTCAGTTGTTTTCGAGGCTTTTACGTGGCAATCGTGGCATCCTTGAGCCATCTCCACGGTCAGGGCCTGTGGCATCATTAACTCTTCCGTTTCCGAAGCACGCTGGGTCGCACCGTATCCCCAACCGTTATGCGCTGCATACATTGGGTCGTCGGTTTTCATCATCGTTACGACCATCATGACAAACGTCTCGGTAGCATCCATGGCTTCTTTGACAATCATGGTCCCGGCGGGGTAAGCTGTTCCCGCCCTATTCGCCATAGCACCGGCTTCGTTGAAATATATGGTACGAGTGCCCATACCGTGTGCTTGACCGGCTCCCCGAGGATTCATAGCTGCAGCAGCTTCCATTATGGTCATCGTCGGTGCGGGCAGCATAACATGATCCCACGACTTGTGCGCTGCCATCATTTCCATCATCATTTCCATAGTCATGTCATCGGCAGGTGGTTCTAACATGTCTTGCATCCGTCCACAGGATACAAAGGCAATAGAACAGATTAAAAGAGTAGCCAAGGCTATTTGAAATTTAAGCATTACTAATGCTCCTTCTTCTGTATTTGAAACAAGAATTGACGAAGAGTTGCGAGCTTAATACAACAAAGCTCATTCACTTCAGAATTTAACTCTTCGGGTTTATGTATACACAACCTTATTAAATGATACTATATTTCGTTTTAATTTTCAAGAAAAAAATAACATTACAGAGTCACTACTTATCGGTTTTTAGGATTTGTGAGCGAATTTTTAGAATGTAGGGGTGCTGGGGATCTCGCGCAAAAGCGGCTTCAATCTCACGGTGCGCATCGGGAACGCGCTTGAGGCGGTAATATACATAGGCAAGCGTGGCACGGTGTGCCGGTCGGCTATCGCTTTTAACGACAGTCTCAGCAAGCGTAAGTGCTTCGGCAAGTTTCCTATTTTCCGTTGCGAGCAAGGATGCCAATGCTTCTTTAGGAAACGGCACATCCGGCGCGAGTTGGATTGCACGACGAAAATCAGTTTCTGCCATATCAGACGCGCCCTGCTTCTGGTAAATTTTTCCACGCCATAAATATCCGGGTGCCCACCTCGATTCATGTTGTATCCCCATTGTAAGTGCCTGTTCGGCATCAGCCAAGTCACCTGACCTCTCGTGCAAATTGGCGAGTTGCACGTAGGTATCCATAAAATCTGGATCGTGTTTGATGAGCGTGAGATAGTGCGCTGCGGCATTTGTCGTGTTTCCGAGTCTGGCATCTATCATGCCAAGATGCAAAAGTGCCTGACGAGAGGTCGGTTCTGCGGTTAGAACACGCCGATATGTCTGCTTCGCGATCGTTAATTCACCGAGTTGCATCTGGACATACGCATAATCTTTCAGTGCCGGTATAAACGTCCCATCGGTTTCAAGTGCTTGTTTCAGAGGTGCTAACGCACGCTGTGGTTGTCTCTTTTCAATGAACCAATGTGCCTGACGGAGGTAGCGTTCAGCAAGCGTTCGGCGGTAACGCGCTTCGGAAGCTTCGGCTGCTTCACTGTTTCCCATACAGCGGAGAACACCTGCAAGCGATTTGTGAAACGTCGGTTCCTGTGGCGCGTGTTGGATGGCATGTTCGTAAAAACGTTGGGCGACATCAAGTTGTCCACGCTTTGTCCCAACTTCGCCGCGTCCGAACGCCGCACTGGCAAGCGTCTCGTCTTGGGTAAGTGCCTCCCGAAAAACGGCATCAGCTTCGTCAATACGGTTGAGTTTGAGAAGGACATGCCCAAGATTGTTGTATGCAGCAGTCGTCTCTGGGTGCAGTTGCACGGCGACAATATAGTATCTACGCGCCTGCTCTAAGTTCCCACGCTCGGTTTCGATCTGTCCCAAAGCGACATACCACGCCGCCGGTGCATCCTCGCCGGCACCTTTGACGGCTTTTTGGAACCATATATCGGCTTCATCAAGCTGCTTGTTGCGATGATACGCGGCAGCGAGTTTGGTTTGTACGATGAATTGCAGGCGCGCGATCGCGATATTGGCTTGTTGTTCCGTTGAGAGGCGTTGCAATGCACGCTGGAAGGCGGTAATCGCGGTGGGATAGTCTTTCAGTTTTGCGGCGGCATCTCCTACACCGATATGAACAATCGGCAAATCTGGTGCCTCCTCAGCGAGGACACGGTATAAACGGAGTGCGTCTTGCCACTGTTCGGCTTGAAATGCCTGCTGTGCATCTTTCAACTGCTTCTGAAACGTTTTAGGATAGTCTGTTATATTCCCTCGCAATATGTCTCCAGACACCCATGTAGCGAACATAAACAGCAGTATCCCGATGACAAAATGCTCCCATTTCACCTGAGGAGCTGTTCTGCGTGATCGTTTATTTTCGCGATGTCTCAACAAGCCCTGATAATCGCACATCTGTTTATTTTACCTCGTTTTCCGTTTGCGTCAGTTCATCATCCAAAATATGCCAGGTCTTCTCCTCTTTCTGTCCGGTCAACCACGCTTCAAACCGTTGCTCTGCTTCCTCTTGTCGAATCCGCTCAGTGATCTCCTCACTAACCTCTGAATACGCTTTTTGGTGCGCCGAGTTATTTCGAATGCGTTCGACAATCCGGTATCCTTCCGCAACAAGGATCGGTTGACTTCGCTCAGAAGTTTCCAATTCGGTTATAATGTTCCCTAACGGTGTATCTGTCTCAACTGTCGAGACCGCAAATTTAAGTGTCAGCTGTGTCTCATAAGTTTTACGAACCGCCTCAAATGTTTTCCCTTGTTGTAAATGCACACTGAGTTCTTGTAACAGGTCCACCACGTTTTGCTTTTCCGTTTCTGATATACCCTCTGGAACAACTATAAGTAGCGAGTTGAAAGTGACCGTGGCTGGTACAACAAATTCGGCACTATGCGTATCATAGTATGATTTGGCTAACTTTTCGACTTCGGCACTGTTGACGGCGTTGAAAAATATACGGCGGAAGAACTCATCGTAAATGAGCTGCTCATAGATCCACATCTTCAAGGCTTCAGCTTCTAACTGGTACTGCTGTAAAACGCTCTGGAAATCTGCCTGAGCAGCATATCCCGCACGAATTTCTGCAACCTTTCCTTCAATCTGCACGTCGCGCTCGGCAACCACAACGCCAATCCGTTCTGATTCCTGTAAAACGAATTTACGGTTGATAATTGTCTCAAGAACAGCGCGTTTCTCAACAGCAGTTGGTGCTTCAACAAGAGGCTTTCCCATAATAGCAGCAATACGAAACTCATTTTCGAGTTCGCTGCGCGTGATAGCATCAGTATTGACAACCGCAATCAAAGCATCAATAAGCACTTGCGTGTAGGCATTGCCGCTGATACAGAAACAGAACAAAAACAAAAAGGTGATATAGCGTCCCATATTATCTTGGATTTCTTGGTGTCAGCCACTCCTCTTCAATATGCAAACAGAGTCCTGGACCATCATTTGGAGAAATATAACTGTCAGTGGGAAGAGATTCACCTTCAAATAACTTCGTCTCCTCCAACGGCACACCGGGTGGGACACCGAGGTAGTATTCTACCCAAGGCGTATTCGGCATGGCAGCAGAAAGATGGAGTCCAGATTTACGGAGTCCGCCACCGTGAAAGATAACGGTGAGTCCTGCAGCGTCTGCAAGATGGCAGATTTTGACACATTCGGTTATACCACCTACCCAGAAGGTATCGGGTTGCAAGATATCCAAGCATCGCCTTTCAATAATCTGCTGAAACGGGAATCGGGTGTAGTGATGCTCACCGCTCGCCAAACTCACCCAATCGACAGCCTCTCTGACCTTCACCAAACCGTCAATGTCTTCTGGGATGAGGAACTCCTCTATCCACTTGAGACGATACGGACGGAGCCGATGTGCCAAGCGGATGGTGTAATCGACATCGAACGCCATGTAGCAATCGAGCATAATTTCAACATCGTCACCGACCGTCTCTCTGGTTTTCGCGACCAGTTTTTCGTTCTCTTTCAAACCCCATTCACCGTCTACCGGTCCGTAGGGACATGCCAACTTCACTGCTTTGAATCCGAGTTCCAATTGCCAATCGGTATCGTTGCCGGTGGCGTAAGCGAACATCTTCTCACGCAACGGTCCACCGAGCAGTTCATAGACGGGTTGGTTCTTAATTTTGCCGTTCAGGTCCCACAAAGCGATGTCGATGCCGCTGATCGCACAACTCGTTAAGCCTTGCGAACCGTAAGGTTTGGACATACGGAACATCATATCCCAAATTTTTTCAACGGCGAAGCAGTTTTCGCCGATCAGCATCGGTGCGAAGTGTTCATCAATGATCGCAGCAACGGGTGTCCCGAATGAGGTTTCGCCTATCCCCCAAGTTCCATCTTCCGCAGTGACTTTGACGTAGACGGTATCCCACTTCTTTGGCATCCAACTGGAACGGTGGCGTTTGTATTGCGGGTAGCGCGACATTGGGTTCGCGACTTCGGCGTGGGCACTCCACGGTTCACGGCGGGGTTCCGTGCGTTTGATGTTGCGCGGCGGCACGTTGATTCGGACTGTCTGTATGTCTTTGATTTTCATCGTTTCGCTCCGTTCAAGGTTTCCCGCATGATACTACAACTCAGTGTTTAATTCAAGAGATTTGACAGGAACAATTTGGGTTAGTTCATTTCCAGTGTTTTGTTTGACAACTACTCACTGGATATGTTATCATTACCCCCAAGTAACCTGCATTGTGGAGGAAAAGTGATGCAACAACTGAACCAAGACCTTGCTCTTGCATCTTACAACTTCAGTTTTGCTTACGCTGACAATACGTTATCCGCCAAAAAAGACAGCGTTGAGGCACTCAATGCCAGAGGTATTGCTCACGCCGAAAATGGTGAGTACAATCTTGCTATCAACGAGTTCAACACGGCAATAGATCTGGAGCCAGACTATGCGGGATCCTATTGCAATCGCGGTATTGCTTATTTCCACATAGGCGAGTATGAAAAGTCCGTTAAAGACTTTACAAAAGCAATTACGCTTAATCCGCAGTGCGCTGATTTCTATAACAATCGAGCTGCTACTTACAGTGGTACGGGTGAACATAGGAAGTCTGTTGAAGACTTTACAAAAGCAATTACGCTTAATCCACAGTGCGCTGTTTTTTATAAAAACCGCGGAGTTGCTTACGGCATTAATCGTGAACATGAGGAGTCTATTGAAGACTTTACAAAAGCAATTGCTCTTAATCCACAGCACGCTAAAACTTATTATATTCGCGGCGTAGCTAACCACAACAAAGGTGAAATTAACCAAGCAATTGAGGATTATAATACGGCAATAGAACTTAAGCCAGATTATGCTGATGCCTATCACAATCGTGGAGCGGCTTATATCAACAAAGGCGAAATTAGACAGGCAATCAAAGACTATAATAGGGCAATAGAACTTAAGCCAGATTATGTCACAGCTTACAACAGTCGAGGACTTGCTTACAACCTAAACGGTCAACCTGATTGGGCAATTGAAGATTATAACGAAGCGATAAGACGCAAGCCTAATTACGCCGAGGCATATTATAATCGCGGAGCTGCCTATGGCAACAAGGATCAAGTTGACCTTGCCATTAAAGATTGTGACAAAGCAATAGAACTTAAACTCAATAATATTGGTGTCTATAACAATCGCGGCCTAGCTTACTACAAAAAAGGCGACTTTAAACAAGCAATCAAAGACTTTAGCACAGCAATAAAACTAGATCCAGAGCGTGCTGATAGTTATTATATCCGAGGCAACACTTATGCCGGTATAGATCAAGTTGACCTTGCCATCAAAGATTATACCGTAGCGATCCAACTCAAATCTGATTACGTTGATGCCTATTACTATCGCGGCAGCACTTACGATAAAAAAGGCGAAATTGACAAAGCAATTGAAGATTTTAGCACAGCAATAAAACTAGATCCAAAACTTGTCATTGCCTATTACTATCGTGCTGTGGCTCACTGCAAAAAACAGAAATTTCATCGGGCAATTGAAGACTTTAATACGGTGATAAGTTCCCAACCTGATAATACTGCTGCCTATTACACTCGTGGAATGGCCTACTACAGCATGGGAATTTATGATAAAGCTATTCAAGACTTTGAGGTTGTAATAAATCTCAAATCGGAGCAGGTTTTTGAAGCCTACGTGCATCGCGGTATGGCTTACCATAGAAAAGGTGATATTGACTGGGCGATTGAAGACTACAATAAGGCAATAAGCTATAATTCGGATGCTGCCGAGGTATATTATTATCGTGGCGAAGCTTACCGTGATAAAAGTGAGGCAAAGAAGGCGACCGCGGACTATAGTAAGGCAATAGAACTCAAACCAGAACTTGCTGAAGCTTATACCTTCCGCGGCATAACTTACCATAGTGAAGGTCCCGTGGACAAGGCAATCGCGGATCACAGCAAAGCGATAGAACTCAAACCAGAGTTCGCCGAAGCTTATGGCAATCGCGGCGTGGCTTATCGCTATAAAGGTGAGATAGACAAGGCGATTGAAGATTATGACAAGGCAATAGGACTGAAGCCAGAACTTACCGAGGTTTATGTCAATCGCGGCACTGCGCATTGCGACAAAGGCGAAGTGGACAAGGCGATTGAAGACTATAGCCAAGCAATAGAACTCGAACCCAATTATGCCGATGCCTATTACAATCGGGGCATTGCCTATCGCATAAAAGGTGATTACGAGCGTGCCATCAAAGACTATACCAGAGCGATAGAACTTGAACCCGATAATGCTGATGCTTATTATAATCGCAGCAAGGCGTGGTTACACCTCGGAGAACAGGAAAAAGCGAAATCGGACATGAAAACTGCCAGCAGCATCGGGATAAATAGTTCTACAGCCTTAGACGAAACACTACGAAACTATGATCGCGCATGGAAAATCCTCGGCAACATTTGAGATATTTGACAATTGAGGAAATCTTAGAAGTTGCCGAGAGACATGTTGGTGACAGGGCTATTTAGTTTTCGGTTCCGCTTTCGATTTTAGTTTACGAATGTTAACGTTTTTACGAGATATAGCGTGAAAATCAAGTCCTATCTCGTAAAAAGTATCCACACTTATGAAGTAAATATGTACAACTAAATGACCC
>JAKZUG010000458.1:0-13164 GCA_047516705.1 Candidatus Poribacteria bacterium
GCTCGAAGGATATCAAAACCGCGCCGCCCTTTATTTCGGCGAAGGGGCTCTGTAGAATCTGCAATATGTTGCAATTCATTGAGAACAAACCGCGGAATAATAAGTGTACCTTCAATAAATCTTGTCTGGCAGATTTCAAGAATTCTACCATCAATAATAACACTTGTGTCTAAAATTTTTAAGTTATTTGTAACCTTCCTTGCTCGCGATTCGCCAGTCCGGTTGGGCGTATCTAATCCCAGTACCTGGGATAAATTCACCGATGTAGAGAGCCGGTAGCCACTCATAAGACCGACGTAGCTTATGCCGAGGGCAATCACTATTTTGAGTTCGACATCAAATCCTGAAAGAAGGTTTAGTACACCGATGGATACTAACATACCGATAGAGAGCCCTATCATACTCGCGACAATACTACGCGTGCTAGACACATGTAGGCAGAGTTCTGCCCCAACAAGGATGAGTGCCGTAATAAGTCCGATAAGTACGACTAATGGGTCGTCGTAGATGATGTAACAACTCGCTGCACTTGCGACTATAAAAAAGAGACGAATACCCCAAACTTGCATTTTTTGTCCTTTACTTTCTTTATACAAGTACCCTAATCACTTGCAGTCGCTATCCACGCTTACAAGATCCCCTCAGTTCTACACATCTGCTCTCAGATTTGCAGATGCCCTTTTGTACACCAATTCAATAACGTTTACGTTTAAACCTAATGAAGACTAACAAATCACAAATCATATCAACGTGCGTTCGACTTAAGTGTATAGGACCTGAGGGTGGGTAACTCGAAAACTGTTAAAACCGAACACGTTAGTTATTTAAACTAAGCAAGTTTCATGCCAATACCTTAGTAACAACCGATATTCGCGTCAAAATTACCGCTAAATCCCCAGGATACCTTTACTGAAACGCGTCCAAAACACATGTAAACACTGGTTAATCAAGATAAACAGAAGCGTCTGTTCTTTTGAAAAAAACTACCGCTGCTGCAAAATTGGTGTCTGTTTGCAAACATCTTCTATTGAGGTTCACGAAAATTGTAGGATATTGTGCAAAAATTGCATGTAACCTGAAAAAATTGAGACCTTGGCGACTTGGACATGGGTACTCCTTGCAACATTTACCATTAATATATAATATAACGGACATTCTGTCAAAAGGAGTTTTCAACAGCCTTTGGTGGTAATCCTCCCAAGTGCGGTAGAAAACCCTATAAATGCTTGGACCTACTTATAGTATAAGCCATCTCATACATAAATTGTAGGAACGCATCTCTGAAACCTCGCTCAACAAAATTGTATTTATGAGATAGGCACTGAAATATACAACTATCGAAACAGCGTTGGTGGTGAGACAGGAAACCTCACCTGCAGTAAAGTAGAGGTTTAAGTCCTAATATATCTACATATTTTCAATTTCTGCTATACGTTAGCAAAAAACGCTGATTCAATTGCTAAAACCGTATAAGGACAATATTATTTAGATTTAATTTATTCAATAATAGTATCCTTATAGGGTAATAATAGCATAATCCAAGAAATAAACCAAGATGAAAGTAACAATTTTTACAGGTAGCAACTCGGGTTATAACAAAGAACGTAAAATGCGAACGCCATAGTGTATGAACAATTGCTATGCGTCGCGGGGTATTCTTATATTAAAACGAATTGAGACTATCCTTACATCAAATTGATGTTATTACAACAAAGCCGCTAAGCTGTCATATACATCATTAACACCGACAAGTTCAATGTCCTCATCGATATTTAATCCTTTACGGTTGTATTCGGGAAAAATTGCTCGCCTGAAACCCAGTTTTGCGGCTTCCCGGATCCGCCTGTCAACATGTGTAACAGGTCGAATTTCGCCCCCAAGCCCGACTTCCCCGATCATCACAGTTTGCCGATCTATAGGCATATCCCGATGACTTGAAGATATAGCCATCAGTACGCCGAGGTCTATACTGGGTTCATCAATACGTAATCCGCCAGTAATGTTAACAAAAACATCGGAATCCCCGACGTCGATCCCGACCCGTTTATTGAGTACTGCGATGAGCAGTGCAATTCGGTCTCGGTCAACACCAGCCGTGGTATTACGAGGATTTCCGTGATTGGTAGGTACGACGAGTGCCTGTACCTCCATGAGTAAGGGACGTGTCCCTTCCATGCTTGAGACTACGACAGATCCTGAAACCTGTTCTTCCCTGTCGCTCAAAAAAATCTCTGAAGGGTTCATCACATCCGCAAGCCCCGTGCTCCGCATTTCAAATATTCCGATTTCGTTTGTCGAACCGAATCGGTTTTTGATCGCTCGGAGGACCCGGTAGATGTGATGCCCTTCGCCTTCAAAATAGAGACCGGTATCGACCATGTGTTCCAAGACGCGGGGTCCAGCGATTGCCCCCTCCTTTGTCACATGTCCGACAAGAAATATCGGAATATTGCGGTTCTTTGCGCAAATCAGGAGATGTCCAGTACACTCACGAATCTGGGTAACACTTCCCGGTGCAGATTGAATACTCGTCAAATAGACGGCTTGGATAGAATCAATGACGACAACCTTCGGTTTCCGGGCTTCAATATGTTTTTCAATATGTTCCAAGTTATTTTCACACAGCACATAGAGTGTATCAGACTTGATGCCGAGTCGAGTTGCCCTGAGTTTTGTCTGACTCACAGATTCCTCGCCAGAGACATAAAGCACGTCCCCATAATTCCGACTCAACGCGTCACTCGCCTGGAGCAACAGGGTAGATTTACCGATCCCCGGGTCTCCACCGATAAGGATGACCGCCCCCGGAACAATGCCTCCACCAAGTACCCTATCAAACTCTGACATTCCTGTTAAGTGGCGTTCCACATCGCTTGCCGTAACCTGTGAGATTGGTTCAGGTTCACGAGAAGCCTGTCCGATACCACGATGCCTCGATGATGTAACAAGAGCTTCGACTTCTTCGGCGAAGCTTTGCCAACTTTTACAACTCGGACACCGTCCGAGCGTCTTTGGCGTTGTATATCCACACTCTTGACAGACGAATTTACGTTTTTCTCGTGCCATCTTTAACGCTACCTATTATTTTCATGCTAACAAGGTTTGCAGAGCGTTGCTCCTGCGCTGTCGATATTACCACTCTCTATTAAAAAAACGGAATCCGGTTGTCCAACGCCGTTTACCTGTCAAATTCTCGGCTCCAAGGAGCAGTTGTCCGTATCGGAAAAATCGCAGTGCGACTTCTGTGTTCAATTCCGGTTCTCCACTTGTCAACCCTATCCCCTCAATACTGAGGCCTAAGCGTCGGGACCACAACCACAAATCCACCCCAGCACCGACCCGGGAACGCATGAATCCTGCGCGTGCCCTGAGATAGCCAGTTACATCGTGTGCATACTGAATTTCAAACCGAACTGTTTCCTCGCGAACACCGACACCAATCCTGTAATGTGACTTTGATTGTGGTGAGAGAGAAAACGCCAGTTCGTTGTAAAGTCGCTCTTCAAGACTTAAATAGCGGAGTTCATAATCCCATCCAAACTGTAGTGGCGACTCAAAGCGTCCGAGCTGCTTCTCAGTTTGTTGTGAAAGCTCCGTCACCGCGTTCACCGCTTTATTCAAATTTTGCAAAGTGCGGCGCGCCTCTTCAAGGGGTTCGGGTGTATTGAGTAATTGTGCCACAGTGCCTTCCCCCTCGAGTGTAGCGGTGAGTGTGGTAAGGAGATGGCTGACGTTTGTCTCTAAGGCATTGATTGCATCGGTTGTCGTCTGTAAATTTTCTAAGATTGGTGCGATATTGGCTTCCCCGGTTTTAATGGCAGCGCTACTTTGTGAAACAAGCGTGGAAACCTGATCAGATAATGTGTTGAAGTCTGAGCGAAAATCTTGTGCAATTTGCCGGAATTCTGATGTGGTTGCGCGTACGTCGGTAAAAATAGTGTTCAGTTTCGGTGAATTTTGGTTCAGGAGCCTTAAGAGTTCACGCGTAATATCACTCACTTGGCTACTCACCATGAGAGAATCACCCTCTAATTGTGTGATAAGATTATTTACCTTTACAAGGGTGTCCCCAAAGCGTTTATCGTTTTCCAGCGCGAGCTGTGTTAGCGTCTTGACGGTTTCTTCAGAGTCAACACTCAATTTCTCAATAGTTTTGCCAGTGATTGCGACCACTGCTCGAATTTCTTTGATCGCGAGTTGAATCGCTTCTTGGTTCGCTTGAAGGACTTCATTGGCAGCAGTCGTGAGTTCAATAGCTTGTGTCATACCAGCACTCGTCTGTTCAAGAAGTTCGAGTGCATTAACAGGATCTTTTCCGATAATCGGCAGATTCACGGGTTTTAAGGGTGGATTCCCGATGGGCCCATTGTCAAGTGCGATGTAAACCTCTCCGACGAACCCATTCATAGAAATTCTGGCACCACAGTCTTCCCGTAACCACTTAAACCCATTTTTGACTTTCGCCTTAATATGGACATCATTGGTATCAGGTCGGAGTTTAATGGCAGTTACTTTGCCGATTGATACACCCGATAGGTAAACACCTGCTCCGACATAGAGACCATTGACAGATTTAAATTGGAAGGTCAACTCATCGCCCGCAGCTGCCCATGGCCAATTCTCAGCATTTGTAAGGAGGATAGTTAGGAAAACGATTGCAATCAGGATCATTACACCTACTTTTACAGACGCGGTCCAGAAATTCATGCTATCTCCCCAGGTACTCTTTTAAAATAGGATTTTCCATGTTGAGGATTTGGTCTGGTGCCCCAAATAAGACAAACTGTTGTAAAATGGGATCCTCAATGTTGATAATCTCGTCAGGGCTCCCATAAGCGATCTGTTTGCCATCATGGATCATCGCCATTAGCGTTGCGACACTAAAGGCACTGTGCATATCGTGTGTTACCACAACGGACGTGACTTGCAGCCGTTCGTGTAAATCTCGGATGAGTTGATTAATTTCGGTACAGGTAACTGGGTCAAGTCCGGTTGTCGGTTCATCGTACAAAATCACTTCTGGATTAAAAGCGAGTGCGCGGGCGAGTCCCACCCGTTTTCGCATGCCGCCGCTCAATTCGGCGGGTCGTAAGTCTTGAACGCCTTCCAAATCAACAAGTTCAAGTTTCTCATCAACGATCTTACGTATTTCCTGTTTGCTGTAATCTGTATGCTGATCAAGCATAAAAGCGACATTTTCGGCAACAGTCATCGAATCAAACAGGGCGGCAGACTGGAATAACATCCCAATTTTTTGGCGGAGGACATTCATCTTTTTGGCTTTCAGTTTTGAGATTTCTGTCCCATCAAACCAAATTTCCCCCGAATCAGCAGGAATCAGTCCAGTGATAATTTTGAGTAGGATGCTCTTACCAGACCCACTTCGCCCCAGAATGACGAGGGTTTCGCCGCGTGGAATCTCAAGGTTTAATCCGTTTAAAACGTTCTTCTCACCAAAACTTTTGGTAATATTTCTAACTGAAATCATATTTTCTGGATACAAGACGTAGCAGACGGAGAAGTCCATCCGGTAGAACTATCTCCTGAGAGCCTATAAAGCCGCCTTGAAACCGCCTCAATTATACCAATCCCAAGATGTTAAAGAGGATATGGTTCAAAACAAAGTCTAAAATAAGAATAGCAATGAGCGAAATAACGGCAGATCCCGTCGTAGCAATGCCGACACCTTCAGCACCCCCGGCAGTCGAGATGCTAAACCCTTTGTAGCAGCCGACAGCTGCAATCGCCATGCCGAAAGAGGTCGCCTTAATTAAACTAATGAGCACACTACCGACAAACAGATTCTTTTGGGCTTCCAAGAGAAAAAAGTACCCGTTGACATCAAACAAGGTAACAACCGCAGTAAAGCCGCCACCAATACCGGCAAACGTTGAGAAGATCGTCAAGGTCGGTAACATGATCGTGCATGCAAGAAAACGAGGGACAACCAAATATTTGACGGGATTTGTTCCCATCACTTCAAGCGCGTCAATCTGTTCTGTCACCTTCATCGTTGAAAGTTCAGCGGTAATTGAAGCCCCAATACGTCCAGCGAGCACGAATGCAGTAATCATCGGCCCGAGTTCTTTGACGATCGAGACACAGACAAATCTTGCGACCGATCCTTCCACCGCAAAGGGTTTGAGTTGAATGTATCCTTGAACCCCCAACACCATTCCCGTGAAAAACCCTGAGACAATGACAACAGCCAAAGAATTGAAACCGATCAGCAATAACTGCTTAATTAGCAAATCAAACTGAAAGGGCGGACGGAAAATTTGAAAAAGCGTTTGAAAAAAGAGCGTAAAGGCTTGTCCGACCTCGGCAAGCACATTGTGCAATCGAATTTTGATACTTCTTAATATTGGGTGGGCCCGAAAACCACTGGAGGATTCGCGCGTAGCGGATTGCTGATTCATGTTTTTTGCTTAACTTGGGTTTTCAAATCGCATCTGCTTTTTAGTAAAATAGAGAACGACTGTTCCGGTCGGTCCGTTACGCTGTTTTTTAATCATTAGGTTCGCTTCAACACGGTCCCCAGCATCTTCATCTTCGTAATAGTCTTCTCGGTATAAAAAAGCGACGAGATCCGCGTCTTGTTCAATTGCGCCGGATTCGCGTAAATCTGAAAGTTGTGGCTGTTTGTCTGGTCGGCGTTCCACTTCACGGCTCAACTGTGAGCAAGCAACGATTGGCACATTGAGTTCCCATGCGAGGACTTTCAGGGACCGTGATATTTCGGAGATTTCCTGTTCACGAGCAGTGTATCTACCAGTCCCTCTGAGCAGCTGCAAATAATCGACGATAATAAGGGCGAGATCGCCGTGCTCACCTTTGAGCCGCCGTCCTTCGGCACGTAGACCTTGAATGGTAAGTCCTCGGTTGTCATTAATGAGAACAGGGGCTTCAGACAACCGGCTCGCGGCTTCGGTCAAAGGTCGCCAATAATCTTCGCTAAAATTACCGGTGCGGAGTCGCCCAAAATCAATACGAGATTCAGCAGATAGCATCCGCATGACGATATCCTGCGCCGGCATCTCTAAACTAAAAATCGCAACCGGACGTTCTTGCTCGATTGCGATATTCTGTGCCATATTTAGGACCAAGGTTGTCTTTCCCATACTCGGACGCGCAGCGATAATGATAAAGTTTCCAGGTTGCAGTCCCGATGTCATGTGATCGAAATCCATAAACCCAGTCGGGACACCTAAGAACCTCTCTTGCTTGTGAAATAATTTTTCAATTGCGTCGATACTCGTTGTGACGAGTGAGTTAATAGGCTGAAATCCTCGCTGGGCATCGTTTTGTCCGAGTTCAAAGACTGATTCCTGGGATTGATTGAGCACCTCAGCAAGTTCCATGCTCTCGTCTTGCGCAAGTTCTCGAATTGCGGTACCTGCTTGGATTAACTGGCGGCGCGTCGCCTTTTCATGCAGAATATCGGCATAAAACTCTGTACTCTCCGTTTCCACAATTGGGGCTTGGAGCTCATATAGATAGCCAGCACCGCCTGTCCGATTGATCTGATTCGTGCGTTTCAACTCATCGGCGACGAGAAGTGGATCCGCGTTGCTGACGCGTTCGTATACGGCAAGGATCGCTGTGTAGATAAGCTGGTGGTCGGTGGTAAAAAACGCATCAGAGGTATGCCCGAGTTGTGCAATAACCCGTGGGATAACCGACTTCTCGGTCATCATCGCGCCGAGTACCGCTTGTTCAGCTTCCTTGTCAGAGAGGGAATCAAGCGTTTGTGCCTGCATAATTATTCTTCACGTTCAACAACAACGCGGAGTTCAATAACGACATCCGTATGCAATTTGACTGGTACCATGAACACACCGAGTTCACGGATCGGTTCTGCGAGCTCGAGGAATCGGCGTTCTAACTCAAAGCCCTGAGCCCGTAAAGCCTCTGCTACATCCATAGAGGTAACAGAACCGAAGAGTCGGTCGTTTTCGCCAGCTCGCCTTTTGAGTGTGCACGTAACGCCATCAATCTGCGCTGCGATTTCCTGTGCTCGTTCTTTATCTTTCGATTCTTGATGATTGATGACTCGTTTTTGGTGATCAAGATAGCGACGGTTCCGCTCTGTTGCGCGCACAGCCAACTGCATCGGCAGGAGGTAGTTCCGCGCGTACCCATCCGCGACCTTCAACACATCGCCCGGTACACCGAGCCTCTCAACACTTTTATTTAAAATCACTTCCATAATTAAAAACCTAAACTACCTTTTGTAGGGAAACCAATTATATGTGTCTGAACCCTACTTCTATCGTGTAAACGGCAACAGTGCCATGTTACGTGCGCGTTTCACTGCACGGGTCACCATTCGCTGTTGCTTCGCTGACAACCCTGTAACCCGGCGACTTACAATTTTCCCACGTTCGTTAATAAATTTTCGCAGCGTATCAATATCTTTGTAGTCAAAAGATTCAATTTTGTGATAGCGCTGTCTGCGACGGAATGCCATACCAATTCTATTCCTTTTTCTAAAGTATGGCGCATCAAAACGTTTCTGAGGCACCATATCTATAAGGGTGCTATAACACACCTATTAATTAAAGATAAGAATGTGAGAGAACCACCGTATGATGACGGTTCTCCGACTGTCGTGCTTACTTAAAACGGGATGTCATCTTCTGTTCCGGAAGGAGCACTGCTCGCTTCGGGAGCTGGGGCATCTTGATAAGATGCGGATTGTGTTGGTGCCGCTGCGGGTTGGGCATCGGCATAACCACCATCCGTCTCATCTTCATCGCGCCGCCCACCGATAAATTGGAACCGTATAAGCCTGACTTTGAGTCGGCTGCGCTTTGTACCATCCTCGGTTTCCCAAGATTCAAATTTGAGAGCACCCTCAACCAAAATCGGCCTGCCCTTAGTGAAATATTCACCCACAATCTCAGCTTGCTTGCCCCATGCTTCTACATCAACAAAACAGGCGGATTCTTTTTTTTCACCCGTCTGCTGATCGGTGTAGCTTTCATTCATAGCCAACCCAAAATTCGCGACGGCTGTTCCACTCGGAAGGAATTTTACTTCAGGGTCACGGGTTAAGTTCCCCATTAGGATGACCTTGTTGAAGCTTGCCATAGTTTCTCCTCTCTATACACTCTTGAGGCTTTCGGTACTTTTTAAAATCCAAAAACCCGCTGTTTAAAATTCAAATAGTACTTATTTCAGGCAGACTCTGTCGTATCTTCAGCCTCTGCATCATCATTATCTGTTGCCTCTTCTGTTTCTGCTTCTGTATCACCATCTGTTGCCTCTTCTGCTTCTGCTTCCGCTTCTGCATCATCATCAGACGTTGATTCCTCTACTTCAGGTGTCGGTTGTTCCACTTCGGATGTTGGCGGCTCCGCCTCGGCGGCAAGTTCGGCTTTCAACTTATCTATATCGTCTTCGTATTGTACAATCATGTAGCGCAGAACCGCTTCAATGATGTGTAAAGCCTGGTTTAATTCCGCGACAAAACTCGGTGCACTCTCAAAAATGTAGAGCACGTAATAGCCTTCGCGCCGTTTCCGGATCGGATATGCGAGTCGTTTTTTTCCCCAAGGATCAAGTTTCAGGAGAGTCCCGCCATTTTCGATGATGCCCTTTACCTGATCAGTAAGAGCCTTTGCCTCGTTTTCATCATGGTCAGGCGTAATAATAAGCAGGAGTTCATAAGGTTTCAAATTTTCATGCCTCTCTTCGGACTGATGGCTCCACTGCTTTTACAATAAAAGCAGGGAACAGAGATTAATTGCGTAAACCCCATCTAATTTACACGTACTGTAAAGTAAGTACTATGACCATCAGATGGAATTCTATTAGTTAAAATTAATTTATATAATTATACCACATATCGATTCGTATATCAACCAAAAATCACATTTTTTTATGGTTGTTAGAGGAATAGTTATCAGTAGGTACGGGTTCATGAAGATTAAGGATTTATAGTAAAGTCTATAATTATCTTTATACGCGAGTTAGCGAGGTTCCACCCCTCACCAGTAAAGAGACTGCGTAAGTTCTGATTAGGTGCGGAGCGTCGCGTGTGCTGTTACATGCAACGGTAAGAAGAACGGACGTTTCGATGTGATAACCTCTTGCCGAATGCGTGAGGCTAACGTATCCACATCAATCTGTTCTGCAGTGGCAAGTCCATACTTTTCGAGGAGTGGCAGCAGACTCTGAAAGATAGTCGCCATGTATAGGTAACCTGCCCAGTTTTTTTCGGCACCGATCGGAGATTCAAGATGCATCGTGGGTGGTGGTAAACCTGCGTCCACAAAAGCCTGATAAAGCCCAACCCCCATGTTGAGATGCGCCCTCGAATGCTCAAACGCATCCAAAATCCATGTGATGAGTTGGTTCATAAGAGGCGTATCTGGATGTAAGAAAGCAGGATAGAGCGTATACTCCGGTTCCTGAAAAGCGACAATACCGCCAGGCTTTAAATGTGTTACGAGTTTAGCGAACGCCGTCCGCGGTTCAACCATATACATCAACACGAACCGTCCGACGATTGCGTCAAATTTGTCTGTAAATGTGAGGGTTCGCGCGTCGCCTGCGATGAATTCGACGTTCTGCATACCTGCATCGGTTGCCCGCTGGCGTGCTGTGTCAAGAATTTCCGCGTTGACATCAACCCCGACGACCTGTCCTGTCGGTCCAACGAGTTCGGCAAGTGTGAGTGCGATATCACCGGCACCGCTACCGATTTCAAGCACCCGCATCCCCTCTGCAATACCGGCTCGCTTGCAAAGACGGCGTGTCGATGCTCCATAGATTCTTGATTGCTCAATGAGGCGGGTTGTTTCGTGGGAGGTGCGCCCTAAGGTATAGGTAGCATCGCTATTTGACGCGTGAAAAGTCTCTTGATGATTTTTCGCCATACGTGAAAACCATTTATGCTGTTAGAGATGCATACGCCGTGATATGCGGTGGTAATATAATGGGTCGTTTTGCTGCGGCGACTTCTGCTTGTATTCGCGCTGCCAGCGTGTCCACATCTACCTCATCAGCAGTGGCAATGCCGTAAGCCTCCATCAGTGGAACGAGGCTCCTAAAACTGTTGGCAAGATATTCGTAGCCTGGCCAGTCTTCAGGTCCGCCCATCGGTGCCTCAAAATGTAAGATAGGTTCTGGTAAACCGGCATCAACGAAGGCTTTGTAAAGATCCATCCCCATCTCAAGATGCGCGCCTGAACGCTCAAACACAGTGCGTCCCCAATCAATCAATTTGTTCGCCAAGGGTGTATCTGAATGTAACACTGCGGTATAAGGCGTAAAATCGACTTCCTGAAAGGCGACAATCCCACCGGAACGTAGGTGCGTCGCTAAATGTCTGAGTGCATCCGCCGGGTCTGCCATATACATCAGCACAAGTCGTCCAAAAACGGCATCAAAATCGCTTGGAAGGTTAAGGGTCCGGGTATCACCTGCGATGAATTCAACGTTTGTAAAACCTGCCGCATCCGCTCGCGCTTGTGCTGTTTTGAGAATATCTGGATTGACATCTACACCAACAACATTTCCTTCGGCACCCACAAATTCAGCGAGGGTGAGGGCTACGTCTCCGGCACCACTACCGACATCAAGAACTTTCATGCCTTTTGCGATACCGCTTCTGAGAAAAAAACGGCGTGTTACATCGTCATAAAGCTGCGACTGCTCGATTAAGCGTTGTGTTTCTTCCTCGCTACGACCCATTGTATATTCTGCATCTCTGCTCTGATTGCTCATATTAATATACCTCACTTTCAAGAAACCTGCGAGACACAGGGACCTTGCATTATACAATTGCTAAGTATTACGGGATAATCAATTGATGAAATTGTATCCTTCCATCTTTGACAGTATTGATAACTAAACTCTTAATTGCATACCGATTTTCATCAAAATGGGATAATATCGTTGCGCCACTGTAGTCCTGAGTCAATTCAATTTGATCTCGAATGGCTGCGGGTGTCGCATCAACTGCCCGGCGCATTGCCTCAATGACAATGGTAGCAGAATCGTATCCGAGTGCTGCGGGGCCATCGGGTGCGATACCATATCGTGCGGTATAGGCATCAACAAATTGACGCGCCGCTTCGCTTAATTAACCATCGGGTGAAAAATGGTTCGCGAAGAAACTACCTTCAACCGCCATGCCACCGATCTCAACTAAGTCGGGTCGATCCCAGCCATCACCGCCGAGAAAGGTAGCAGAAATACCTATATCGTCAGACCTTGCCTGCTTAACCGCCAGTGGGAATTCAGAGCCTAAGCCTGCTAAAAAGACCACATCAACGGCTGGTTCAACCGCAGCAATTGCCAACAACTGTTCGGTGAAATCTGCGGCACTTGTCTCATAAAACTGATGGGCAGCAATCGTACCACCTTGTGCAGCAAAGCCTTCAATAAAAGCATTAGACAGTCCTTCTGAATAAGTGTCCGCTGTTTCTGTGAGGACAGCAGCTGTCATCGCGCCCAATTCCTGCATAGCAAAATCGACCATCACACTCGCCTGATAGGGATCGGTGTACGCCCCCATGAACGAAAAATTCCCATTCCGAGAAACCTTCGGATTCGTTGGGTAGGTTGTTAGCATAGGTATCCCATGTTGTTGGGCAACCGCACCTACTTCCACAGCCTCCTCGTCGTAGTCGGGACCTACGATTGCTAAGACACCAGCATCGATTAATTCCTCTGCATGTTGGGCACTGAGCACTGGGTCTCTTTTATCATCTCTAACGAGAAGCTCTATCGGTAGCCCGTTAACTCCGTCTGCTTCATTTGCGAGGGCAACCGCTAACTCAGCACCATTCCGAGTGGTTCCAGGGTCAGATGGACTATAAATGAAACCAATTTTGACTGTGACCGCGTCATCAGGGGTCGCCGCCTCATGGGGAGCAACAACTTGTTGAATACGGTCGCAACTTAAAAAGAAAACGCTCATTAAGAAGAATGAAGCGAGGATGCCGAAAATAGTTATATATCTGAGCGTCGTTCTGTTCCGTTGAAATAGCATAAAGATTTCCTTTCACGTTAGGGGCAATTGGAAACCGCTTCCGAATACATACTAAGAATTAAAAACTGTAACCAACTTTAGTATACCAGAACGCGCCGCCAAACCCATAAGGACTATACTCACCGAAGGGTCTACCAACGATTGCTCCCGTAAAGTTCTCA
>JAKZUG010000459.1:0-8381 GCA_047516705.1 Candidatus Poribacteria bacterium
ACATGAAGGTGGTACCGGCGCATCGCCGCTGAGTTCCATCAAGAACGCAGGTACACCTTGGGAACTCGGGCTTGCAGAAACGCAACGCTCACTGGTGACAAACGAGTTAAGAGATCGCGTTGTTTTACGGGCAGACGGCGGAATGCGTTCTGGTCGTGATATTGTCATTGCTGCCATGCTGGGGGCAGAAGAATACGGCTTTGGCACAATAGCGATGGTTGCAACGGGGTGTGTGATGGCGCGCCAATGCCACCTAAATACATGTCCTGTTGGTGTAGCCACGCAAGATCCGGCACTTCGTGCGAAATATCCTGGCACTCCTGAGATGGTCGTTAACTTCATGCTCGGTGTGGCGAACGAGGTTCGAGCTATTCTCGCGAATCTCGGACACAGATCTTTGAACGACATTATTGGTCGTCCTGAATTGCTGCAACCGATTGATCTGGCAGATTATCCTAAAGCCGCAATGCTCGATTTAAGTGAAATTCTGACACCTGCTGACCCAACTGGCACACAGCCTCGCTATCATCTACAGGAACGGAATGACCGAGAGGACATTCCGCTTGACGATCAGATTCTGAGGGATACAGAGGAAGCGATTGATCGGAAAACATCGATCCAACTCTCCTATTCCATCCGGAACACGCACCGGACAGTCGGAGCGAAGTTATCCGGTGAAATCGCGAGGCGTTATGGCGACGCTGGTTTGCCTGATAGAACAATTCAGTGCAACTTTGAGGGCAGCGCGGGACAGAGTTTCGGTGCCTTTTGTATCAGCGGTGTGCAATTCGTGCTGACAGGGGAAGCCAATGACTACGTTGGCAAAGGCATGGCAGGCGGAGAGCTTATTATCAAACCTTCACCAACCGCACTGTTCCGAACTCATGAGAATACGATCATTGGAAATACGGTCTTGTACGGAGCGACTGGTGGTACCCTCTATGCAGCTGGTGGTGTCGGCGAACGGTTCTGTGTCCGAAATAGTGGTGCTACTGCTGTCGTTGAAAGTGTCGGAGACCACGGTTGTGAATATATGACCGCGGGTACAGTCGTAATTCTCGGGGAAACGGGTAGAAACTTTGGAGCCGGGATGACAGGCGGCACCGTCTATGTCATGGACGAAAAAGAGCAGTTTGAGAAGAAGTACAATGCGGATTGGGTGAAAATAGAAAAGGTAGCGGGTGAGACGGATATTAAGAGTCTGATGGCACTTATACAAAATCACGCAGCATACAGAGGTAGTCAACATGCTGAGAATATTCTCACCAATTGGGAGGCGTTCCTCCCACACTTTTGGAAGGTTGTAACACCACCACCGCCACCGCTTCCGGCACCGGTCCAACTTAAAAGGAGAGCCGCAACTCGGAGAGAGCGGCGGGAACGTTAGAGACGCTGATGTGATGAACTGACCCAGAAACTACAAGTGATTTGAAAGACACCATTTTAAATAACGCCGTGCTTGCGAAACCCAGTAAGCACGGCGTATCTGTTTTATTGACATCCTTGATTGTGATTTCATTACCGATCAGCAATTCTGACGGTAGTATTAGCGGTGCGAGCGAACCCAATTTTATCAATACCCGCTTGTTTGAGTATATCCATGACATGGACGATTTGCTCATGGAAAACCTCATTCCCTGCTTGGATAATCACCATTATTTTGGCATTTTCAGGCGCGTTGATAAGCCAATTAAACATATCTCCCGTTTGCACAATTTTTTCTCTACTCCCTTGGTGCACGATGATTGTACCTTCAGTTTCACCCGGTGCAGGGTTGGCGATCGTTACGACAATTCCAGGGGCGCGTGTTATGGGTCTATCAATCGGTGGAGGGAGTTGTACCCGAAGCCCAGGGATAGGGGAAAAGGTTGTTGACACCATAAAAAAAATCAGGAGCAGTAACACACAATCAATCATAGGTGCCATACTAAGCGTTGGGGTTTTGTGTCTCTTGAGATGTTTCATGCTAATGTGCCTCCGTTTGTACGAAAGAATGACATTTCATTCATACTACTATTAGTTTTAAAACACCCGAGAGTTTAAGAAGTTACGCGTGTTCCTCAGGCCGCTCTCCTCTTTTGGTTAACACATTATCGTGGAAACCTCACTATAACTGAATTAAAGCGATTTATGATGGAAAAAAGCAAAAAAAAAGGCAGCAACCGCTGCCTTTTTTAACTATGTTGCGTTCCTCAGTTTTCTTCCGACACCGCGAAAGCAATTTCAAGACCTTCCTTTTTACTAGAGCGCATTTTCACACGCTCTACGATATCAATGACATCTCCGTGCTTCGCACGTGCGTCCGCCTTGATAATCAGGGTGCTGATCTGATTTTCGTGAGCTGCAATGAAAAGCTCCATATCTTCCAGCGTCAACATCTCTTGGTCATCAATCGAAATACGTCCGTCACTGTTAACGAAGAGGTTAAATTTCTTCCGCGTGAATTCGTGTTTCGTTGCAGAATCCGGTAAGGTGACGGTAAAAGGCGGAGGAACCTTCATAACAGCAGATACCATGAAAAAGATAAGCAACAAAAAGACACAATCGATCATTGGAGCCATCGGAATGTCGTCTTCTTCAGTTGTTTTCCGCCGTTGGGCTAAGTTTAAAGCCATCTAAATTCTCCTTTTATAGAAAGAGGATTTACTATTGCTATCGCTTGAGGGTTGTCAGTCTCTTGCGACAATAGCGAATCCGATTTTATCTATACCTGCCTGTTTCGCAATATCCATCACCTGCACGATCTGTCCATGCATTACGTCCCGCTCAGATTGGATAATTAGCATGTTTTTGGCTTCTTCCGGTGCGTTGATGAATTGGATGAACATTTCTTCAACCTGGACGACCACATCATTCAACACCATAGTGCCTTTATACTCGCCCGGTTCTGGGTTCGCGATCCGGACAGTCAAACCTTTCGGTTTGTCGGTCGAGGGTTTCCCCGGTGGGGGAAGCTGCACGCGGAGGCCCGGAATCGGCGAGAAGGTTGTTGACACCATGAAGAAGATCAGGAGCAGGAAGACGCAATCAATCATAGGTGCCATACTGAGCGTTGGAGCCTTACGTTCCCTCAATTTGTTTGCAAGCATACTCAATTTGGCTTCACCGACTTGTTGCATTTCAAAGTCTCCTTTCTCGTTAATGAAGGGCTAAGGTTTAGTAACCTAAGTGCCCTACAAAGCCTATTAGAAGCGGGCGAGTAGAATCACCCGCCCGTTCTGTTCCAAGACTAGGCATTGTTAGTTAGATTCACCAACAATCAGTTGATTGATAATTTCGGTAGAAACCTGTGAAATTTCAACCATGTGTCTGTTAACCCAGCTATCAAAAAGTTGGAAGAAAATCAAGCACGGAATAGCGACTGTCAAGCCAGCAGCCGTTGTGAGAAGTGCCTGTGAGATACCGCCTGCGAGCTGTTGTGGGTCACCGGTACCTTCAAGTGCGATTGTGGTAAATGCACTAATCATACCTGTAACCGTTCCAAGCAAGCCGAACAGCGGAGAAACAACTGCGACCGTACCGAGAACTGGCAGGTTTCTTTCCAGTTCAGGGATTTCAAGGAGGCTTGCTTCCTCAATGGCTTCCTGAATTTCTTCTTTGCTAATATCTCGTTCTTCAATCTGGGCTTGGCTGTATCGCAGCAATCCTGCTTTAAGAACATTAGCGAGCGGTCCACCGGCTTCTTCACAAGTCGAGACGGCTTCCATAATGTTCTCTTTCCGCAATGAGTCGGCGATACTGGCGATGAACTGTTCAGTTCCAATTCGAGAACGACTCCGCACAAAGGTGAAAAGTCTTTCAATAATGAAGGTTAATGCCGTGATGGAGCAGAGGGCGAGTGGCCAGAAGACGAATCCGAACTTCTGGAAGAAGGTGACGATATTGTCCTTTTTGGTCATTTTGAGCGGGACGTAGTGGTCGCCGCCATTAACGACCGTGACAGCTTTTCCAACTCGATCGCCGTATCCGTCTCTATAGATACTGAGGAGGTAGCGACCTGAGGGGATGCCTGATTTTTCATAATCGCCGTTGGCATCAGTTGTTGCAGTGTGCTCTTCTCCGCCTGTGGCAATAATTCTGACATCAACGCCTACAATTGGACTCTGTGCTGTGGTTGTATCAACAATTTGACCTCGGACGGTTCCACCACTTACCCCGGCATCGTCTTGCGCGAAAACGATGTCAGCAGACATACCGATACAAGCGACTAACATTAAAACAAAACTAAAACGAATCATTCGTTCTGGTCCTCCTTAGGGGACTTGCCGATTACGTTGTGGCAAGTCTCTACAAGTTATCTCATAAAGTGCTGTATGGATAAGGCACGGGAACCGCACCTTAACAACTCAATTTTATTTTTTAACGCGTGAGCGTTCCATCTACACAACAAATCTCCAGGTTAGGAATCAATATCTATATCTGTAGATCGTCTCTACTGTTTACAACGCCGTTCTCATTAAGAACACCTGAGTGCTTAAAAAGTTACGCGCTTAATTTGCGTGTTGCTGAAAACGGCATCGCAGGTGATATTGCTAAACGCTGTATCACAGGACACGAAATCGTGTCCTGTGATACACAAAACATCTAGAAGCCCATCATTGCTCGCACGAAGGTGGTGTTACTCGTCGTGTGATCGAGCAAGATAGTGGTTCGCCGATAACCCGCGAGGATAACAATGTTGAACCCAAGCCATTCACCGCGGTTGATCGCTTGGACTTCAAAGATTCGGGTTCGCAAATCCGGTCTGTAGAGTATTGGGACATCTTCATCTTCCGGGAAGTTTGTCAAATAATTTTTGAAGTTATTATCCCGGTTGGTGAATTTCCGGTATTGGAAACCGCCAAGAATGTTCATCCTTTGCGAGAACTGATAGTCAAGCCGTACGCCGAGTACATCTTCACGACTTCTACGATTGAAGCGCAAGTATTCGACGGGTTCGTTATCAGTAGGAACGAACTGACGTGGGTTGAGGGAATCAGGAATTTCCTCAGCACCACGGTCGAACGCTCGATCCCAGATGTACTTTACCATGGGTGTGAGCGTCAAATCTTCGCCGATTCTATCAACAAATGGAAGTTCACCGAGAGGAATCTCGTATCTTGCTTTGAGAATCGTCTGCTGATTGCGAATATCGCGTTCTGGATAGCGCCGCGTTTTCCAGTTTTCGGAATCATAGATTAAACCTGGATCGTCAGGGTCAAGTGCGTTAATTCCATGGTCAGGATAGAACGGGTATTCGCGCCTTTCACCACCAGCACGCACCTGTTCAATGGGTACCATGAAATCGACACGTTGATCGGCGGTAAGCGGATCGTCTGCGTCATCGGGGTCCGGTGCCTCAGCATCTAAGAAAATAGCACCTGCCTCATCCTGCTCAAACTGTTTTTGCAGCACAACGAGGAATTTTGCTTCTAAGGTGAGGTTCGGAACAGCGGTATAAAGGAACTGGAGCGTTGTGGTATTCACACGAGCGTTGTGGAAATCAAGCTCGTCGGAAATTTGAACGGGTTCCAATTCACCAACACGCAGCGTAATGGTATAATCTGGAATATCGTCTTGGACTCGGACGAAACGATTTTGGAAGAGCACGGTTCCAAAGTCAGGGATGTCACGTTGATAGGTGACATGTAAGTATTTGGAGTCATTCTGCCGTCGGCTTGAAACTTCGTGTTCGTTGAGCCACCCAACTTTGAGTGAAAGATTATCAAGGAGGTCATATTCGGCAAAAACATGGTATCCTTCCCTGTCTACCCCGTACTCATACTGCGGTTCAAAATCGTCCTCAAGCGAATCGATCGTGCCGTTGTTATTCAGATCAACGAGGTCAGTGAAGACGGGTGGATCGGCATCAAAGATGAGGAAGTCTTCTTGGAAGTCCAAAATGCCGTTCTGATCTCTATCGTCGGCGCGTGGTAGGACTCCATCAAAGTCGATGTCATCCGGCCAGTCGTCGTCATCATCGTCATCTTCAATGAGGGCGTAATTAGTTTCATCCCACGGATCTTGTTCAGACTGTGATTCAGGTGTCCGTGGTAGGGAGTAGGGTTGATCCCTATCAGAATTAGAACCGAAATTGAGATAAGTTGTCGTGTAACCAGGATCGATATGATAGTAGACCCCTTCAAGGTACAACTTTCCGAAGCGAGATTTGAGTTGGAGGAACCATGCGGTTTCTCTTGCCATTGCTCCGTCGCCGCTTTCATCAGTTCCTTCGCCACCTAACATGGCTTCAAATCTTTCACCCTCGGTCTCAGAGTAAGTAGGTATCCCATTTGCGTCTAACGGCAAGCCAGTTGCTGGATCGACGGAGGTGCCGGTTTCTTCCTCGCCATCTTCGCCTTGGATGGTCGTTTTGAGTCGGCTAAATCCGATCTGATCTTTGGGAATGGTGGGATACTGCTTATATTTACCGTTGATAGAGTAATGTGCTCGGACAAAAACGTTACCGATAGTGCCTTCTAAGTCAAGTCCATAGAGAAGCGCTGCACGTGCTGCACCGTACTGATAACGGATTTTACGCGGTCTGCCTTCACCTTCCCAGTTACTCGGATTATCTAAGAGAGTTGCCCGATTACTGGCGTAATCTGCGGATTGCCCGTAATTACCGGGTGCTTCAATCACATCGCGGTACGGTGTTTCGATGTGGCCATCTTCAGTTTTAATCCATTCTTGGATTTCGGGATCTGATTCGGCTTTGTTGGCAGCACTGGATCCGATAACGGCGATGTTGTAATCACCTGCTACAACCATTTCAAAAGTGACGGATTGAACAGTTCGCGGATCAACTTCAACTTGTACTGCCCCTTCTGAAAGGAGTTGCGCGACATCGGGAGAAGGCGCACCATCCGGATCGACAAAAACGAGGACGACTTTCATTTTATTGAAGCCATCCACGATCTTCCACTCTCCGTCAACAGAATCGCGAACTTCAGAAGGAAGTCCTCCGACAGGCATCGGGATGACATCGTCAGTATAAATGTCAATTTTTTGGGTTTCTGCAGGTAGTGCTGTAGGTTCAGCACCTTCTTCAATTTCTTCGGGTGTCAATCCTTCCAAAGCTTGGGTCACAATTGTAGCTGTCATGCCTTTGAAAGCCGCACCGACACCTCCCTGAATATTCTCGCTGTGTAGAACTTCATCAAAGCCAGAAAATTGGGTGACAATACCATGATTGTCTTCGGGTGAGTCATCTCGGAAGACAACTGAAATTGATTCTGGGGGTGTATTTGCCACGGTACCCATGAGCGGGTTTTCAACGCGTTCGGGGTGTTCTTTATGAAGATTGACATAAGTAAACCCGATACGGAAGATATCGCCCAAAAGCCCTTGTGCCCGGAAACCGACAAGGCGTGCATTTTCAAGATGCCGCACCCCAGCGTCTTCGTTTAGACCATTCCGACGACCCAGTGTCGGTGCGAGGTTTGCCGCTGCGTCTGTCAATTGGACAGGGTTTGAGATACGAGAATTGATGAGCGTGAAAAGGTGTCGTTCCTGCGCAAAAGAGATATCCCATCGAAGACCATCAAACTCTGTTTTGTAGAGAATGTAGCGGTTCGGGAATAAGGTAGACGGCTTAAAACGCATGCTATCACCGATAGCAAACTCGGTGTATCGTCCACGATAACTGTCTTCAGTTAAGACCGTTCTATCCAGCTGTGCCGAAAATCTTTCACTATCAAGTTGACCGGTCCAACCGACGAACAATTCACCGTTCTGGTCAAACTCTTTCTGCTCGCGATAGTTATAGACCTCGTTACCTTCAAGCAGCTCTTTTCCAAACAGGTCATAGAAGAATTGCGGTTCTTCTTCTAATTGGAAACGCGCTGAGAATTTAGAACTCCCCTCAATCGTTGGCAATAGGGGTTCTTGTGGACCAAGGCTCTGTGCGCCACAACCATAGAGCACGAAAGCACTCAGAATACAGGTCGTTACAAGTAAAACATCAAGTGAGTGTTTTAGCCTGTTCATTACTTTGTTTTTCCTCCTTGGAGATAATGAATCGGATGTTTAGGTAACGGAACTGCGATATGAATATTTCGTCATTCGCGCTCCATACCTCGGTTTCCGACAAAAACCTTGGGAAATGGACGAAAACTGCTTTGCGTGTAAGCGAAAAGTGTCAAAATTGTCTTAGTTGAGAATAACACCTACTCAATTTCCTTGCTTTTCGTCACTGCCAGATAGAATATCCGTAAATCGCGAATACCGCGCGAGGCGTATAAAAAGCGAGTTTCCTTCCAACAAATTAAGGGTTTGTTTTGCGAAATTTTCACTAAACACGTGATAAAATGCCTGCAAAACTGTTCTTAGCCTTTAAAATAGCACTGATTCAAATTTCTGTCAATTTTTATTTTTAACAGAAAAAACGCATACATTGGGGT
>JAKZUG010000460.1:0-8938 GCA_047516705.1 Candidatus Poribacteria bacterium
ACCGATGCCTGCGCCTACCAAGTTCTGCTCTGCGATGAACATCTCAAAATAGCGGTTCGGATGAAGTGTCATAAATTGTTCGGCATAGGTAGAATTTTTAGTATCCCCATCTAAAGCGACGACATTAGGGTTCACACTCCCGAGTTTCGCGAGCCCTATACCGTATCCGCCGCGCGTTGCGACCTCTTCGCCGGCGGGGTAGTCGGGTGGTTCGCATTCAGTTGCGACCGCCTGATCAACGCGCTTATCTATAGGAGGAGGTGATTCAATCTGAATCGGGACATCCAAATGTAATGGACCGAGTTCAGCTAACGCTTTGTCAAGTTCCTCACCTTTGGCAACAGCCTTCCCGTGCCAGTTATCTGCGTCTTCAAGGAATGAAACGCCCTTCCCTTTAAACGTCTTGGCAACTATCATAGTGGGTTTATCGGTCGAAGCTTTGGCTTGCGCGAGTGCTGGCAAGATTTCATCAAAATTGTGACCATCAATCCCGATGGTTTGCCACCCGAACGCCTCAAAACGCCGGCAATAGGTGTCAACATCAAAGGCGTACATAGTGCGCTGACTCTGTCCAAGGGCGTTGACATCGACAATTCCGATCAGATTATTAAGTTGGTAGTGTGATGCCAAAGCGGCTGCTTCCCAGACTCCACCTTCGGCAGTCTCACCATCACCGAGAAGAACGTAGACGCGGTAATCAGATTCGTCTAAGTATTTGCCGTTGAGCGCCATACCGAGACCGAGGGACAAGCCTTGTCCAAGTGAACCGGTTGCTACCTCTGTCCATTCAAACCGAGGTGTTGGATGCCCTTCCAGAATGCTATCGATTTGCCGTAGCGTCCGTAGTTTCTCAGTTGGAATGATACCCGCCTCGGCGTACGCAGCGTAGAGCAGCGGTGCGGCATGTCCCTTAGACAAGATGAACCTATCATTGTTAGGGTGCTGCGCCTCGCTACGGTCATAACGCATCGCGTGAAAAAAGAGAGCGGAGACGATATCCGCAGCTGAGAGACACGTGGTTGGATGTCCAGACCCCGCCTCCGATGTGGAGATAATAGAATGAATTCGTAAGTTCGTTGCCTTTTGTTTAAGAAAGTTTTTCAAGGTTTCCACAAATTCGTCAATCCTTTTTTCTGAATATGGGTTTGTACTTTAGCAATATAGAACTGCAATCGACACGGTAAACGTCCGACGGTTTAAGAGTTTTTCGCGTTCAATTGATCCACTCTTCGCTGTGCGGCTAATGAGAGGTAATGTCCTTGACAAGTTTCGACCAAGTCTTCAAGAGTTACAATGGCTTGAGGGAGGTTTTGTAATTTGATGTACGCCTCTGCCTGCCAGTACTTCGATTTCGCGACGATTTCGTTGGCATCGATGACGCTGTCCTCAGTGCTTCGAGCTTCGTATTCAATAGCCTCGCCAAATTTTTCGATTGCCCGTTGATAATCATTTCCTTCATAGTAGGCTGTCACCGCATCTGCATAGGCATAGTTGCTCTGTTCCTGGAGTCGGAAAAGTTCAACTTCCGGTTTCGTCGGAACCAGTTCAAGCGGGGGCAGTTCCACTTCCAAATCATTTTCGTTTTCGTCAGGCAGTGCGTCTACCGGCTCTACTTCGTCAGGCAGTGCGTCTACCGGCTCTACAAGTTGTTGTTCGTAAGCATTAGCATCCCCGCCATCATTTTCCTCGCTACCATCTTCTTCGGTATCGTCATCGTCTTCATCCACATCGTCATTGCCTTCATCCACATCGTCATTGTCTTCATCCACATCGTCATCGTCTTCATCCGCATCGTCCATCATTGGCTCTGCTGCTTGACGAAAAGCCTGAGAGAGCGCGGTATCAGAATCATCGTCATCGTCCTCCTCCAGAAATTCATTCTGTGGTTCCTCATCAAAATCATCCGTTTCGTCAAAATCATCTGCCTCGCCATAACTAAACGTCATTTGTTCCTCCGTTTTTGTTTTTTATACCGCGGTGCGCTTGAGAGTCAGCCTATCAATTCGTTTCCGCTATCCGATATGTGCTGCGTGTTTAGCGTGCCCTTCGCCGTGCGTATGGGCGGGTATGGTGTCCCGCCCGCTAACTTTAAAGTCCGTATACAGCACTATTTGTCAATAGGCTTGCAAGCTGCGCGTGAATATTTAAAGATTTCTAATACTTGACCTTCACGTCAGCCCAAGTGGTAGTCATTTTATCAGCCGGCTCAACCGCTAAGACTTCAGCATAAAGACCGTTCTTATACATTTTTTCAATGTCCTCTTGCGCCAAAGCAACACTGAGAATCACGACCTCGTCAACCGTACCTGCGCCAAAGCGTGTGCCGCCGCAACAGTCATCAAATCCGATATTGACGGGTCCGTCATCAGGATCAATAGGATTTTTAGCCAAATCCAATGCACTTGCTTCTTCTGCATCAATATAGATGTACCATTCACCGGTATCGCTATCAAAAGTGGTGGTGTACATGTGCCATTCGGTAATATCATCGGTACCAACATTACCGTCATTCCAACCGCCGGGCTTATTCCAGCACCCGCCGTTGCAAACTGGCCATGCGATATTTGTTGTTCCATTGTTGGGATGAATGATATAGGCGGGGCGTTTTTCAACCATCCAACCGGGTTGGTTCCAAGTTGCGGTTGGGCTCTTCGCCCAAGCTGAGACCGTGATTGCGTCATTTGGGTTCTCATGCGCTGGAATCTGAACGTAAGCGGATTTACCATCAAATTCAAGTGCCTCTCCAAACTTACCTTCAACCCACTTCGGCTTACCGTTGAACTCGCCGTCTAAACCATTTCCGGAAGCATCGGTTGCGACATCCCCTTTGCCTTCGTCAAAAAGCCACACACCTACAACGGTATCCGGATCAATTTCGGCTGAGGTGGTGGAAACGAACAGAATGCCAAAAGAAAAGAGGCTGAAAGACATGAGAGTTATACTCGAAAGCCAGAACTTTCCAGAAAAAATAACATTAAAATTCATTTTTACCTCCGTTCGATATTACAATTCAAGTACTTTTACCTATATCTAAGCGATTTATCCAAATATAGCGGCTGTACTGAGGTATAAATCGCTTAAAATACTAATATATTTATCATATCAGATTCGGAGGTACATGTCAAGGAGAAATTAAAATTTTACAGAGGCATTCGGTTTTCAGTCTGCGGTTTCCATCAGCAGTCAGCATTTTGTCACCAACAGTTTCCGTTTCTTGATAAAAGTAAACTGTTCAATAATATTCACCGAAGGTTCCGCACACGTTGCGTCTCTTGCATTCCACACCTCTGATTTATGAACCACCCGCTATTTATTAATTATACGACGCATTTTAGGGAATCAAATAGAAAATGTATCAAAATATTGTGATTCTATTGTTTATTTATTGGATATCTATTGTTGTTGCATTTTTTTAGCAATCAGCCACCAGTAGTCAGCCACACACAGTGGGTAATGTGTATATTGTCAGAATCAGGATTTTCAGGATAATTGGGACACACATAAATCGGGCTTACAAAGCCCTCCTACAAGAGCACTTCGCGAGAATTGAATGGCTCTGCTAATATTAAAAAAGCGTTGACATCAAAGAAAGTTTCGTCTACAATATCTTCATATATTTTAACATAAAGTGTAGGAAAACATGAAGGGAATAGCATTTATTTTTTTATTTTTCGGCTTTGGTGTGCTGCCCTTGTTTGGGCAATCTGTAGCGTTCGGAAATCAGCAAAGTGATGACCGGCAACCACAACCCAACTTCAGACATGAAAAAGCTGCAAACGGCATTCTTCTTGCGCAAGGTTTAACAGAGCAAGAATCAGATTTTCAGACGAAAACCGAGTCGAGGCAACCGACACAAGAAGATAATTCTGTAGAGCGTGCTGAAAGCGCAGGCACAGAACCGACTTTGGAAGAGACTTCTAACACGCCGACACAGCAAACTGAAGTCGCCAATTCGGAGAACGGTGAAACCGCTGGAGAAATACGTACGCAGTGGGAAAAGACGCGGTGGATCCTGAAAGTTGTTAACGATTATGAATTAGCAGCGGGTGAGGTATTAACAAGCCTTGTTATGATTGCGGGCGACGCGAGGTTAGAGGGAAGCGTCATCGGGAATGTGCTAGTACTCAGTGGAAATGTCGAACTCGCCCCAGGTGCACAAGTAAACGGAACACTTCATGTTATCGGCGGACAGGTTACAGGCAACATGGAAGGAATAGCGCATCTTCGCGTGAGTAATCGTTGGCAGATGATCCCCGCCGCAGTGGAACTTGTGATGCATCCGCGGACCTTCTGGGAAATCAGTAAGGAAGCGGATCTCCGATCGATGCTCGTTAAGTTCGTTCTTTTTCTCTTTATGTATCTGTTGGTGGTAGCAATATTTCCAAGACCGATAAACGCTGTCAGTGAACTGTTGACACATCGACCAGTTGGGAGTATATTATTTAGTGCCCTGGTGTTAGTTGTAATACCGCTGATTCTTGCGCTGCTGATGCTGTCAATTATCGGCGTTCCGTTCATGTTGTTAGGTTTATCCCTTTTACTGCCGTTAGCGATCTGTGGTAAAGCAGCAATCTTCCTTACGCTCGGGGGGACTCTCTTTTCAGGTCGATTGAAACCGCTTGCTGTAATTTTCGGTTATATCCTCTACTTTATGGCGACAGCCCTGCCATATATTGATTGGGTGACGTTTCTCATTGTTAACACTATTGGCATTGGGATCTGCCTACTGAGCGGCATCAGCATGATGAGACCACAAGACCGGCGTAGAAACACATCCCTGCTCCCCGGTAGCGAATGGGCTCCTCGGTCAGAAAGGGTGTAGTCAGTATGCAGCTTGCATCCCCGCTCTTTCTAATTTTGCTTATCATAGTACCATTGCTGGTTATTGCTTCCCGATGGCTGCACAAACGGACCATCACCCCAGTCGTGCGTTTTTCCGACTTTAACCACGGCTTTACAGCCGGAGTTCAGAAGATGCGACAGACCTTCTCGGTTAGAGTGCTACCGGTCCTGAGAGTTCTGAGATTCATTGTCCTCGCGCTACTCATCGTTACTCTCGCCCGTCCGCAGCTCTCTCAAAGTCGCGAGCATAAATTAGCGAAAGGGATTGATATTCTCTTAGTGCTCGATATCTCGGAGAGCATGCGGGCAGAGGATTTTGTGGGAGCCAATCGCATCCAAACCGCCAAATCGGTCATCAATGCCATGCTTGAAAAAAGACTGGCACATCGCGAAAACGATCGCATCGGTTTGGTTGTTTTTGCTGGCGAAAGTTTCACACTCTGTCCTCTCACATTAGATTACCCAGTTCTGGCAGAACTGCTCAGCGATGTAAAACTTGGGCAGCTGGAGGACGGAACAGCTATCGGTGACGCACTTGCGACTGCCATACATCGTTTACGCGCCTCGAAATCCAAAACCAAGATCGTTATCCTCCTGACCGATGGTGAAAACAACGCAGGAAACATTGACCCCGGAACAGCAGCATCCCTCGCACAATCCTTCGGTATTAAGGTTTATACCATTGGCATGGGAAAAGAGGGTGGTGCGCGTATTCCGTATGCGGATACGACGTTCGGCAAGCGGTACCGAGAGGTTTTAACCTATCTTGACGAGAATACCTTAAAACTAATTGCCAATACAACAGGTGGAAGTTATTTCCGCGCTACAGACTTACAATCGCTGAAACGGATCTATACAGAAATTGACAGGTTTGAAAAGACGAAATTTGAGGTAGCCAACGCTATCGTTCGCAAAGAGTTGGCAGGATATTTCTTGATACCCACAATGTTACTGTTGGGGATTGAAATTCTATTGAGTAATACAGTCCTACGGAAAATTCCGTAACGTTCACATACGCGCTTGCAAACTGCATGGCTTAAATATGCACTTGCAAGCAACACCGCTATAGGAGAAAAAATGGAAAATATTATTGCATGTAACTTAGGAAGCTATCGACAATTTGGTGCTGGCGCGCATACGCACTTGGCAGAAATCGGTTTGACGAACGTGGAAATCGGCGTGCCTTCGGCTGAATCTGTTGCTGAAGTCCAATCCAAATTGCAAGCACACGGACTTACCGCCACGAGCCTACTCGGTGGTTGTAACGTTCAGTCTGAAACGGTTGTCTCAGATTTCCAGTCAACATTGGACATTGCCGATAAGATGGGTGTGAAGGTTATCTTTGTTAGCGTCCATGCTGGTGACGCGGACAAGAACGCTGTATATGACCGGCTCCGTGCTATCGGCGAGAATGCCGCACCTGCGGGGATTAAGGTGTGTCTGGAAACACACCCGGATATGGCACACAACGGCGACATCGCTCTTGAGACGATGAAAGCCGTTAACCATCCAAATATCTGTGTCAATTTCGACACGGGTAACGTCTATTATTACAACCATAATGTGACGGCTGTCGCGGAAGTCCAGAAGGTTCTCCCACATGTCGGTGCGGTTCACCTCAAGGATACAAACGGCGGCTACCGCACGTGGAATTTCCCGACACTCGGTGAAGGTGTGGTCGATTTCAAAGCGGTATTCCAGACGTTGAATGATGCCGGTTTCTACGGTCCCTTCACAATGGAATTAGAGGGTGTTGAAGGCGAAAACCTTGACGAAGCAGGGGTCAAAGCACGCGTAGCAGATTCGTTGCAACACCTGAAAGATATTGGGGTTATCTAATGGATACGAATCTCTGTATTATCCGACTCGGTGAGGGAGAACGCGTCGGCGGTGCGCTCGGAAAAGTCTTGGATACTCCAGATATGACAACGATTGGGGCTTTCGCCGTTTCCAAAGAAAACCCTACTGAACTTCACTATCACGATTTCGATGAGTATTGGTATTTTACGGAAAGCACGACAACCGTGACGCTGCGAACGGCTGACGGGCAGTCCGAATCCTATCGTATCGGTCCGGGGGATTTGGTCGTCACGCCGAAAGGGGTTGAGCATGGACACACTCCGGACGATGTTGTGAAAGGGGTGCAGTGGGTGAGCGTGATTCATCCGGATGCTCGTCGTGGGCATCTACACCGATGAGTGAACTGCGACAGAGAATTGGCGAGGTGGATGTGTAAATATTTTGTCAAAAGTTTAGACCTGAAGTGGTTATATAGTAAAGCCTGAAAATATGTTGACACTTTAGGGAACAATAACCCCTCCCTCGCTGGCGGGGTTTGATGAAGTTTCAGCATTTAAATCGGTAATCCATGTTTTCCCCAGGCCCGGTAGGTGCGGTTTTGCGGCGTACTCGCCCAAATGCGATCTGCATTCCTAACCGCACCGGACCTTGTCAGAATATTACAGAATTAATTTTTTATAGTAAAACCCGAAAATATGTTGACATTTTAGGGAACAAGAGTCCCTCTTCCTCGCTGGCGGGGTTTCATGAAGTTTAAGTATTTAAATCGGTAATCCCCAGACCCGGTAGGCGCGGTTTGCAACCGCGCCGGGCATACACCAGGAACGTAACAGTTATCCCAATGAAATTACCGAATTAATTTTTTAATCTTCATCTAACCCCGCTTTCTATGGGTGTATAGGTAATTGTGGGCTTTACTATAATCTTCATGTAACCCCGCCATTCCGTTGATGTCCAAGTAATTATGGGCTTTACTATAATCTTCATGAAACCTCGTCTACTATAGTTGGAGGAAACTATGTCAACACAAGCAAATCCGTTGCCTCGGCGGCGGTTGGGACGCACGGAATTAGAGGTCACATGCCTCGGTATGGGAGGCGCCGGACTTGGCAGAGGTGATGTCACCGATGATGAAGCTGTCGAGGCGGTGCACCGAGCAATCGACTTAGGGATAAACTACCTCGACACCGCGCCACTTTACGGTGAAAGCGAAAGACGCGTAGGACTCGCGCTCTCTGATGGAAACTGGCGGGAGAAGATTTATCTTGCCACGAAAACAGGCACACACCCCGAATGGCGCGGCGATTTTAGTGCCGCAGGCACGCGTAGAAGCGTCGAAAATAGTCTGCGGCTATTGGGGACAGACTATCTCGATGTCTGCTTAGTGCATGACCCGGATAGCATGGATCCTGTTGTGGCAAAAGGCGGTGCGTTGGATGAACTCCAGCGGATGCGTGAGGAAGGACTGATTAAGTTTATTGGTCTCGGGGTACGGCAACACGAATTCCACAAAATTGCCATCGAAACCGGTGTCGTTGATGTTATCCTAACGTACTTGGATTATACGCTCCTGAGTCAAACCGCAAACGAATGGTTGATACCGCTTGCTGCCGAAAACGATATTGGAATTATCAATGGGAGTCCTATTGCGATGGGACTGCTTTCTGGCGTTGAGCCAGATGTGTCAGCCAGCAGTGTACACTTAGGCACTTATGATGCCGAAAAAGCACATCAACTCTGGCAGTGGGCAGCTGACAACAACCTGAACGTCCTGAACCTCGCTATTCAGTTCTGTTTCCGTCAACCGATGATTGCGATGAGTTTGACCGGCTCTAAGAATGCAGCAGAAGTAGATCAGAACTTCACAGCCGCCACGACACCGGTTTCAGAAGATGTGTGGGAGCGATTGGCGGTACTCTTGTAAGCAAGTTTCAGTATTAGTGTCTCCCTTTTGATACAGTCAAAAGGGATGGAAGAAAGAATGGAAGGCGGAAAAAGCAGTTCTCTTAGACCTCCACACTTTCGCAAAACATAAAATTGCTTAGGAAACGTGAAAAAAGATAAGGTACTCTGTGGCAATACCTTCGCCAAAAATGGACGGTTTTTGGTAAGGTAAGCGACCACATAGAACTCTGCGATAGGTCTATCGGATACTAACAGATCCGCAGGAAGACCCATCTGTAGCCGTATTCTGCCTATAGGACGCTAAAGTTAGCCACTTAGACCTCAAGGCAATCTGACGAGCGGTAAAGTCTGAACAGGAATAAAAAACACTTCCGCAAAACCTTGAAGTTAT